>JAGAFI010000098.1 GCA_017612675.1 Bacteroidales bacterium | reverse complement strand
GGGGCGCGCTGCCAGTTCCAGCGGTCGGACTTTTCGTAATAGCAATAGCCGTGGCTGTGCCAGATGGCGATGTGGCGCCCGGAAAGCCCTTTGCTGAACACCGGGGCGCCGGACCGCCGCACGGTATAGCTGCGCTCGCCTTTGCGCCGGTCGGGGTAGGGGACGGCTTTCCCGTCCCGGCCGATGGCCGGCATGACGTATTCTTCCAACGCCACGCCCCGGCAATAGATGGCCCGGGGAGCAGGTTCCTTGCTGTACTGGGGCCATTCGGCGGCGATTTCCGCCCGCAGCCATGCGACGTCGCCGTCACGCCACGGGTAGTCCGACAGCGTCCTGCCGAAAACGATTTGTCCCCTGTCCGCCCGGGAAATGGAGAGGCGGCTTTTCACCCCGAAATGCCGGTTCGCCCGTTGGCACAGCGTGTCGGCGAGGGCAGCCCGGGCCGCCCTGTCTGGCCGTGCCGCCCCGGCGGAAATGCCCGTCAGGAAAAGCAGCAGCAGGACGAGAAACCGGCGTTTAGGCATGCCTGCGGCGGATGAGGAGGTAAACGGCCAGGCAGAAGACCGGCACGGCGCTGACGCACAGCCCCAGGAAATCCGCCTGGAAATCGTACAGGTCGGCTTTCCGCTTGGGCAGCCATCCCTGAATCAGTTCCGTCGCTCCGGCGAAGGCGGCGCCTACGGCGAAAATGGCCAGGACGGACAGCAGGCAGGGCAGCAGCCGCACACCCCGGTAGGGAAAACTGAAAAAGCAGAGGACGGGAAAGGGCAGGAACATCAGGAAATGCCCGAGTTTGTCCGACGGGATGTCGAACAGCGTCCATTTGAGGGTGGGGACGGTCTGGTCGAAGGTGGCGAAGCACAGGAAGGCCACGCCGATGATATAGAGTACCAGGAGGATGCGGAAAAAGACTTCCATCCGCTTGTTACAGGGCCTGCATGTCATATAATTTCTTGTAATATCCGTTTTGGGCAATCAGGTCGTCGTGCCGCCCCCGCTCCACGATGCGCCCTTCGTCCAGCACGATGATTTCGTCGGCGTTCCGGATGGTGGACAGGCGGGGGGCGATGGCAATGGTGGTGCGCGTGTACATCAGATGGTCGAGCGCTTCCTGTACTTCCCGTTCCGATTCGGTGTCGAGGGAGGCCGTGGCTTCATCCAGAATGAGGATGGGCGGGTTCTTCAGGATGGCGCGGGCAATGCTGATGCGCTGCCGCTGCCCGCCGCTGAGCTTCGTCCCCCGGTCGCCGATGTTGGTATCGTAGCCCGCTTCCTTCTCCATGATGAAGTTGTGCGCCCCGGCGATGCGGGCGGCTGCTTCCACCTGCGCGTCGTCCGCGTTTTCCACGCCGAAGGCAATGTTGTTGCGGATGGTGTCGTTGAACAGGATGGGGTCCTGGTTCACGTTCCCCATCAGGCCCCGCAGGTCGGCGATGCGGATGTCCCGGATGTCCGTCCCGTCGATGGTGATGCTCCCTGCCGTGATGTCGTAAAAACGCGGAATCAGGTCCACGAGCGTGGATTTTCCGGCACCGGAAGCCCCGACGATGGCCACCGTCTTTCCTTTTTCGATGTCGAGGTCTATCCCGTGCAGGATTTCCTGCCCGCCGTCCCGGTAGCGGAAGCATACGCCCCGGAAACGGATGCGGTCTTCAAATGCCTGCAGGGGCCGGGCGTCCGCCTTTTCCCGGATGCCGTTCTCGGCTTGCAGGATGGCGTCGATGCGTTCCATGCTGGCCAGCCCCTTGGGAACGCCGTAAGCGGCTTTGGCGAGGTCCTTGATGGGCTGGATGACGCTGTACAGGATGGCGATATAGGACATGAATACGGGGGCGTCGATGCTGGCGTGTTCCCCGAGAATCAGTGTTCCCCCGAACCACAGCACGATGGAAATCATGATGCTGCCGAGCAATTCGCTGACCGGATGGGCGGATGCCTGCCGGACGGCGACCCGGGTGTTGCGCCGCCGCATCTCGTCCGTCACTTTCCCGAAACGGGCGCCCATCATCTTTTCCGCGAGGAACGCCTTGACGACCCGCAGTCCCCCGAGCGTTTCCTCCACTTGGCTCATCGTATCCGACCAGTATTGCTGCGCCACCTTGGAGTCCGATTTCAGCCGCCGCCCGATGGAACTCATGATGAAGATGACAATCGGTGCGAAGACAATCGTGAAGAGCGTCAGCTGCCAGGACATCACGAAAAGCACCCCGACATAGATGACAATCAGGATGGGGTTCTTGACCAGCATGTCGATGGTGGACGTGATGGACGTTTCCACTTCCTGCACGTCCCCGCTCATCCGGGCGATGATGTCGCCTTTCCGTTCCTGGCTGAAAAAGCCGATGGGCAGCACGAGGATTTTGTTGTATAGCTGCATCCGCATGTCCCGCACGATGCCGGTGCGAATCGGTACCATGACGGCGGAAGCCCCGAAATAGCAGGCCGTCTTGACGAGCGTGATGCCGCAGAAAACGAGACAGAGCATCAGCAGGACATGGCTGGCACTGGTCTGCCGGATGTATTCGGCGACATAGAAATAGATGTTCCCGGTTGCCTGGCTGAAGCTCATGCCGAGGCTCCACGGCGTCAGGGCATAGGCCTCCCGGCTCGTGTTGAACAGGATTTTCAGAATCGGAATCAACAGGGAAAAGGAGAAGACGTTGAAGATGGCGGCGAGGATGTTCAGCAGCACGGAACCGCCGAGGCAGGCCTTGTAGGGGCCCACGTAACGCCGGATAATTTTCAGGAATGCTTTCATAAGGTCATCAGGGGCGTGGCCGTCTGCCGGGGCAGCGGGGCGAGCCGGAAATCGATGTCGTCGAGCTGCCGGCGGATGGCCTCCATGGCCAGCTGCGGCGTGTTGTTGTGTTCACTCAAATGGCAGAGAAAAACGTTGCGCAAGCCCGGGTGCCGGAAAGCCGCGATGGCTTCCGCACATTCCGGGTTGCTCAGGTGGCCGTGTCCCTGCCGAATCCGGTCCTGCAGTTCCGGGGGATAGGGTCCTGTCCGGAGCATCTGCGGGTCGTAATTGCTTTCGATGACGACGGTGTCCGCCAGGGAGGCCCAGTGCAGGGCTTCCGGGGTCATGCGGCCGCAGTCGGTGATGAGGACGAAGCGGCAACCGTCCAGCTGGATGGCGTAACCGACGGTCTGCGTGGCATCGTGGGGCACTTCGAACCAGTGTACCTGGATGCGTCCGCCCGGGAGCGGTGTCCAGCCGTCCGGGGAGAGAGGCCGGGCGCGGCCTGCAATCCAGTTCCGGGTGACGGGCTGGCAGGCCAGGGCCGCGTGCAGGGTGGCCGTTGCCCAGATGTCCGCGCCGGCGCGTTTGCCGTAGGAGCCGATGGAGCGCAGGTGGTCCATGTGGTCGTGCGTCAGGAGGATGGCCCCGATGTCGTCCAGCGTGATGCCGTCCGCCTGCATGTCCCGGGTGAAGCGGCGGGGGCTGACGCCCGCATCGATGAGGATGCCCGCCTCGCAGTGCCTGCCGTCTCCGAATATCCCGAGGAAATAGCAGTTGCCGCAGCTGCCGGAAGACAGGGATTTGAATTTCACCTCCGTCATAAGTCTTCCGTTTTGCAGTATTTTTCAATCACGCCGTAGGCGTCCGTAATGCCGAGTTCCCCGGCACGGGACAAATCGATGCACACTTTTTCCTTGTCTTTCAGGTAGATGAGAACAAGCCCACGGTTGTAATAGGCGTCTCCCATGTCGGGATAGAGTTCGATGGCCTTTCCGTAGTCCCCGATGGAGACGACCGGCTCGTTGCCCAGGCAGTGCAGGTTGCCGAGGTTGAAATGCAGGTAGGGGATGTCCGGCGCCTGCTGCACGGCCTCTTCGAGGTCTGCGATGGCTTCGCTGTAGTCGTAGGTCCGGTTGACGCGGTCGGAAACCCGGGCCCGGGCGGTGCCCTGTTCGTCCATGCTGAGGGTCTGGACGTTTCCTTCCAGCGAGGCGATGAATGCAATCATTTCCGCGCGGAGCGCCGCGCGGCTCATCAGGTAGAATGCCTTGTAATAGGCGGCGTATGGGTCCATCTGTCCCGCGTCCCCCGCTTTTTCCACCGCTTCGTCGAAGTATTGCAGGGCGCGCGTGTATTGCTTTTCCTGCAACTGGCAGAGCCCGCGCAGGAATGCGCTGCGGGCGTCCGTCTTCTCCGACTGGAGCAGCGCATGGATGCCCGGGACGTTTTGCAGGGAATCTGTGTTGGTGACGGCGACGGGGATGGGGGAACTGGCCGTGAAGCGCTCCAGCAACGGGTGTTCGTAGCGGCGGCTGAGGGCGGTGCGCCCGTTTCCCCGTTTTTCGCGCAGGCGGAAGCGGTACAGGGGCTTCAGCCGGATGTCGATGTCGCGGGAACGGAGCAGTTCGTCCTGGAAATCCTTTTTGGAAAAGTCGGCATCCAGTGCAATCAGCGCGTTGTAGCGGCGCGTCGTGTCCGCAAAACTCCCGTCTGCGCTGCGTTCCCGGTATTCCTGCACTTTCTGCTGGGCAATCCGGTAGTCCTGCCGGGATTCCTGCTGGTGGCCGAGCAGGTGCCGGACGTAGGAACGGTTCAGGTAGGCCTTGGCGAAATCGGGGTACAGTTCGATGGCCTTGTCGTAGTCGCGCAGGGCATCCCGGTAACGTCCCATCTGGATGAAATAGGAGGCGCGGTTGTAATAGGCGAGCACGTTCCCCGGGTTGATGCCGATGACACGGTCCATGTCGTCGAGGGCTTCCGCGAGCTTGCCGACCTGGGCGTAAATCAGGGAACGGTTGTACAGGGTGAGCGCGTTGCCCGGTTCGAGGCGGAGCACGCAGTCGAGGTCTTCCACGGCGCCGTTGTAGTCCTGCCGTTCATAGCGGAACAGCGCCCGGTTGAAATGGGCGAAGGTGTTCGTACTGTCCAGTTCCACCGCCTGCCCCATGTCGAGGATGGCGTCCTCAAAGTCTCCGCGTGCCGCGTGGAGGCGCCCCCGTCGGATGTATCCTTCCGGTTCGAAACGGTCCAGCCGGATGGCTTTGTTGTAGTCCGTCAGGGCTTTGAGCGTATCGCCGAGATACAGGTAGCAGGCGCCCCGGTTGAGATGGGCGGACGGGTCCTTGGGCTCTTTGCGGATGAAATAGTCGAAGTCCCGGAGGGCGTCACGGAATTTCTGCGCGAGGAAAAAGGTCACGCCCCGGCTGTAATAGAGCCCCACGTTTCCGGGACGAAGCTGGATGGCTTTTTCCAGGTCCGCGAGCGCCCGGTCGTACTGTCCGAAACGGCTTTCGGTGATGGCGCGGTAATGGTAGCCGTTGGTGAAGACGGGGTTGAGGCGCACGGCGGTGTCGAAATCCCGCCGGGCACCCCGCAGGTCTCCGAGGTTGTATTTGGCGATGCCCCGGTAAAAGAAGCTCCAGTAGTCCGTGGTGTCCAGCCGCGAAAGGATGTTGAACTGCTCGATGGCCTGTGCGTATTTGCCGTCCTGCAGGGCGAGCCGTCCCCGGTAGGAGAACACGTCCTTGTCGTATTGGGCAAGGAGCGGGCCGCAGGCGAACAGCAGCAGGAAACCGAGGACGATTTTTTTCATATTCTTGCAAAGATAATCAATAATCGGACCTTAAAAGCTAAAACAGGCCTATTTTTGATATTCTTGCAGAAAGTTGTTATTTTTGTATCAACCGGCGGTTTGTTTTCCCGCCGGGGCATATACGAAGATGTTATTGAAAATTGTAATGCTCCTGCTGTTCTTCGGCTTGATGGTCGCCGTCGGGCTGTATTGCCGCAAAAGCGCCAGGGACGTGCAGGGATTCGTGCTGGGGGGACGGAACGTCGGCTCTTGGCTGACGGCTTTCGCTTTCGGCACCTCTTATTTCTCCGCCGTTATTTTTGTCGGCTATGCCGGACAGTTCGGCTGGAAATACGGGCTTGCGTCCACATGGATAGGCCTGGGAAACGCCCTCATCGGCTCTTTGCTGGCGTGGCGCATCCTCGGACGGCGCACGCGGCTGATGACCCAGCATCTGGGCAGCGCCACGATGCCCGATTTCTTCGGGCGGCGTTTCTGCTCTCCTGCGCTCAAACTGGCCGCCTCCGCCATCGTCTTCATTTTCCTGATTCCTTATACCGCTTCGCTTTACAACGGGCTTTCCCGGCTGTTCGGG
>JAGAFI010000097.1 GCA_017612675.1 Bacteroidales bacterium | reverse complement strand
TTGTGCGCAACACCATCCTGCGGACGGCACCGGTAGAAGTCCGTCTCTCGAAAGCGGCGTTCAGCGGAGGAAACGGCACAGAAACGGACCCTTACCTGATTGCGAAAGCGGAAGACCTGCAAGCCCTTGCGTCCTACGTCAACGGGGAGCAGTCTGCGGCATACCGCCAAAAGCATTACTGCCAGACGGCAGACATCGACTTGCATGCACAGGGGTATTTTACCCCGATCGGCCATACGGCGGACCATGCGTTCACGGGGCAGTACGACGGGGGATTCCATACCATCACCGGACTCGGCATCCGGAACACGGGAACGAAGCCATCCGCCCTTTTCGGCCATTGCGGCAGCGGCTCCGTCCTGCGCGGAATCCGCCTGCAAGACGTCAAAATCCAGACCACCTCCGGCTATGCCGCCGCCGTGGTCGCCTATGACGACGCAGGAGAAGTGCGCGACTGTTCCGCACAAGGCAGCATCCGCTCCACGGGCAACATCGACAACCTTTCCTATACCGGCGGCATCGCAGGACGAGCTTCCCGCGCACAGTTCACGGACTGTTCCTTCCAGGGAAGCATCGTGGCTTCCTCCAACCACGCCGGGGGCATCATCGGCGAAGCGGAAAACGGCTGCACCATCCGGGACTGCCGTTTCCTGGCCGGCTCTTCCCTGCAATGCAACTATTACGGAGGCGGCATCACGGGCGCAGCCGGCGGGGCGGATACGGAGATTTCCGGCTGCGTATGCGAGGGAGATGTCAGCACATCCGGCTGGAATGCAGGAGGCATCGCCGGCGTGCTGTACCAAGGCATCATTTCCGACTGTGTGCAAAGCAATGTTTCCACCGTGTTTTCCAACCAGTACAATGCGGGCGGCATCGCCGGCTCCCTGCATACCAACAGCACGGGGAAAAATTTCGCCGCACAGGTAGCAGGCTGCGCCGTGTACGGAGACATTTGCGGCCAGCATCAGGTCGGGGGCATCGCCGGTTCCTGCCAAGTGGGCAATGCGGGCGAGAGTGCCACGATTGCCCGGTGCGGCATCCGGGGCGCCACCATCACGGCGCAAGGCCGGGATGCGGACGGTTTCTCTTCCGCCGGAGGCATTTGCGGTCTGCTGAAAGGCAACGGCCACAGCAGCATCCGCCATTGTTTCGCCAGGCCAGGGAGCATACGCCTGACCGACAAGTACGCCCAAGGGGCGGCAGGCGGCATCGCCGGACGCATCATGCAGGGAGACGCCGTGCTGGAGAATTGCTACAGCACACTTTCCCCGTCCTCCCTGCTGTCAAGCGGGCAGGCGGCGGAGACGGGCACAGGCATTGCCGGGAGTTGTCCGGTCGCAGCCACCCTCACGGACTGCCATTACCTGCAAGATTACCGCCCCGCGCCGGCGGACGGCAAACAGCATATCACGGACTGCTACGGTTTTTCCCGCTCCGACATGACGGGCGGGAAACTGCTGGAAACCCTCAACGCCCATGCACCCGGCATCTGGGAGACGGATGCGGAAGGATATCCAAGCGTCTGCCAGCTGCCCGCCGACACCCGGGAAAGCGCCGCCCCGAAAAAACGGGTCAGCATCATCGGGGACTCCATCTCCACCTTCAGCGGCTATCTGGCGACGGGGAAATACAACGGGAAATCGTGTACGACCCATTATCCCAACGCAAGCAACGCGGCCTGCGACGTGCTGTCCGTGGACCAGACATGGTGGCACCAGCTGATTTACCAGTATATGCAAAACGCCCGGTTCGAGCGGAACATCTCGTCAGGCAACACCACGGTGGTGCAGAATACAACGGCCACCGCATCCGCATCCCAATACTGGTACAACTGGGATTTCTGCACCCGTTTCATCGCTTTCGGCGGCGTAGGGGCTCCGGATATCGTCTTCATCCACGGCGGCACCAACGATTTGGGACACATCTCCTCCTATGGCGCCAGCGAGAAACTGATCGGGGCACAGGCGATGAACAGCCCTGACGCGCCGGATGCCGCCGCCCTGGAAGCCCTTTTCGCCACGGCGGATGCCTGTTCCAGCCTCGCGCAGGCCGAAGCATTGGACTACAGCACGTTCTGCGCCGCATATATCAAACTCATCCGGATGATTCAGCTGCGACACCCCGGTGCCAAAATCGTCTGCCTCATCGGCGACTGCGTCAGTGCCGGCATGCAGGCGGGCATCCAGTCCATTGCCGGGCATTACGGGGCAAAATACGTGGACTTCCTTGCCATCAACGGATTCCGGGGAAAATATCCGCTGACCAAATATGACGGTGTCACGCATCCGGATGCAAACGGCATGACGTTCATGGCCAAAACCATTTACCAGCAACTGGGCGAGTGGCTGGAAAATTGAGATTTTTTTGGGTAATTCGTTTTTTTGCCATATCTTTGTGGCCCTATCCTTGAGGCTTTAGCTCAGTTGGTTCAGAGCGCTTGCTTGACAGGCAAGAGGTCAGCAGTTCAAATCTGCTAAGCCTCACGAAAGAGACTTCCTGATATCTTCCGGTATCCTGAAGTCTCTTTTTCTATATTTTTTGTATCTTGCAAGGCGATAGGCGGTCATACGTAAAACCCCTTTGAAATTCATGAAAGAATATCATCCGAATTATCTGGCACCGGACTGCTTCGTTCTGGAAATCAATGCGGAAGCATCGCTTCTGACAGGAAGTTTCGACGCAAACGGCCACGAACACATCGATTATGACGACGAGAGGACTCTTTAATTCATTCGTACTTCTGGGCGCGATGAGCCTTTTGCTCTTTTCGTGCCGGAAAGAAATGTACATCGACGGCAACGGGGCCGATCAGGATGGGATTTACCACTACACCTTTGTGTTGGAAAACGCCGGGCAGACCCGTTCCAGCCTGCAGCCCGATGCGGGCTTCATCAACTGGAGCAAGGGAGACCGGGTCGGCGTTTACGCCTCTACCAGCACCA
This sequence comes from Bacteroidales bacterium, assembly GCA_017612675.1. Classification (GTDB taxonomy): domain Bacteria; phylum Bacteroidota; class Bacteroidia; order Bacteroidales; family UBA932; genus Cryptobacteroides. The sequence goes on along the minus strand of JAGAFI010000097.1, from coordinate 17,223 downwards.
ACATGTCTTCCGAGGTCAACGTCTCCGGCAATCCGGCAACGGTACGCGTGCGTTCTTCGGTAGCGCTCGCCGCCGGCGACAAGGTTTACTCCTACTTCCCCTACAGCGAAGAGAACAAGGGCGCTGCATCCACCGAGGTCCGGATGAGCATTCCGGTCAAGCAGATCAGCCACAACGGGAGTTTTGACGCCGACGCGATGCCGACTGCTTCCCTCCCCTTCACCCTCAGCAGCGCGGTCAGTGCCAACGCAGGCACGGCAATCGGCTCGCTGCAGTATCTGAACCTGGGTTCCCTCCTGCAGTTCAAGATCTTCTCGAGTGCCAAATATCGGAATGAAAAGGTGCTGATGGTGCGTTTCACCGCCAGCAGCCCTGTCGCCGGAACGTTCAATTACGACCTGACCCAAATCGATCCCGCCACCCTTGCCTGCCCCGCCATTTCCGGGCTGACGCAAAAGACGGTGGACAGTTCGCTCCCCGAAGGGGCCAATCCCGGAACGTCCAAGGCGGATGCCCTGAAAGTGATGATGGTGCTCGCACCGGGTACCTATTCCGGCGCCCTGCGCATCTACACCAACAAGGCGGCCTATACGTGGAGCGTTCCGTCGGACAGCTACAAGCGGTCCAGCCGCAAGGTCATCAACGCCGATCTTGACAGTCCCAACGCGACCCGGGGCGGGTATGTCAACTTCTATTTCACCTCTCCGGACGAAAGTTCCTTCGACTTCGGCGAAGAGAAGAAGTTCTACTTCCTCGGCCCTTCCGAGGTCAAATCCCTGACTTTCACAAGCGAAAGCCCTTCCGGGTGGACACTGGTATCCTATGACGGCGACGAGAATTCCGTCATCATCAAAGCTCCTGAAAAGACCTCTGAATACACCCCCTGCGGCAACATCGGACTCATCGGCAACGGCGAAAAGACGTCGACAAACACCCTTTCGGTGCGTCTGAACGGCATTTGCAGCAAAGACGAATTGCTGGAATTCCGCAGCCGCTACGGCGGGCTCGACACCAATCCCCAGACCACCGGACTGGACAAGTATCTGTACAAGGGCGAAATCTATCTGCACACCGACATCACGCTCGAACAGGCGGACATGCTTTCCTCCGCGTACTTCATCCGTTACCTGAGGCTCCCCGTCAACGGTGGAGGCCACAAAATCAGGATGGAAAACTGGACGGGCGGTGCCGGCTGCATGGGCCTCTTCCAATACCTCTCGGCAAATGTGACCGACCTGAAACTGACCGGCAGCATCACGCATACGCGCAACGGCAGCAGCGAGAACATCATCGCGACGGGGGCCCTGGCCTCGCGTGCCAACGATGGCGTCACCATCAGCAAGGTGTACAGCGCCGTCAAACTGTATGCTAAGAACCTGGGCTCGGAGACGATGCGGGTCGGCGGGCTGATCGGCTACGTTTCCCCCGGAGCCACGGTGACCATCAGCAGCGGGGGTGTTACCGCTTCCGGACTCATTTCCTACACCTATGACGGTGCAGGCACGTCGAACAGCGCCGTGGGTGGCATTCTGGGCGCATGCGGTGCCTCGAGCGGCACCACCACGCTCAGCGGCGTCGGACTGACCGGAACAGTGGAGGTATTCGGTCCCCTGCACTGCGCAGGCGGCCTTGTGGCCCAGGCGGGCAGCGATTCCCCGGGCGGCAGCCTCGTGCTGAACAACTGCAAATTCTCCGGGAACTTCTCTTACACCCGCATGCGTGCCCTGAATTCCGAACGGATCGGCGGCTTCGTCGGGGATGCGGCAAGAAATCTCGAAATCACGGGAGGCTCCAACCCCGGCACCATGACACTCTTCCTCAACAATACGAGCTTCGCAGGTGCAGGCAGGGGTTTTGGCGGCGTCGTCGGGCGCACCACCAAGCCGACGGGCTCCTACAACATGCACACGTCCATCAGCAATTTCTCAAACACCTGCACCCTGACGGTGAATGGATGCAACAGCGGGGACGACAAGAGTTCCTTCGGCAAATCCATCGGCAACAACGTGAGCGGTTCCAACCCGACGCTCAGTTCCCTGGATGATTCCGGCGCGACACTCAAGGTCAATACCTACGCCAAACCCACCGGCAGCTTCACGCTCACCCAGCTTGCCATCACCAAGTCATCGTCCGGCTCAGACCAGATTGGAAACTCCTATATCATAGACACTTCCAACGGCAATGTCATCGTGATGGACGGTGGGTTCAGCGTCGAATGGACCGGCTACACCAACGCAAGCCATGCCCTGGGCGATGTCGCCAAAATGCGCGCAGAGCTCAAAAAACGCGGCAACAAGGTGACGGCCTGGTTCATTTCCCACCCCCATGCGGACCACATCGGTGTCTTGTACGACATCCTCGGAAAGCCCGAAGGCATCAGCATCGACAAAGTTTATCACTCCCGCTGCCCTTGGGTCAACGATGGCATCGCGCTCGCCTTTTACCAAAGGCTCGACAGCCAGCCGGCCGGGAAAGTCGTAGACGTGCAATCGACGGGCATCTCCTACGATTTTGACGGAGTCCGGATTACCGTGCTCGGCGTGCAGAATCCCGATTTGAAGGGCACGAAAGAAGCCGATGGCGTCACCATCCGCTGCAGCCGCGCAAACGAGTCGTCCATGATCCTCCGCGTGGAGGATGCCAACCGATCCGTCGTATTCTTGGGAGACGCCGGCGAAGAATGCGGCGACAAGGTGCTGGCCCGTTACCCTTCGCTGCTGAACTGCGACATCCTGCAGATCGCCCACCACGGACAGCGCGGTTGCCGCGAATCCTTCTACAAGACCGTTTCCTTCAAAAAGGCCCTGTGGCCGACTCCCACCTGGGTATGGGCGGGCAATAACGGCACCGAAACCCTGACGACCCGGAAGTGGATCATCACGGACAAGGGCATCAGCACCAACTATGTAAGCGGACGTGACGGCGACCAGGTGATTCCATAACGCAAAGCCCAGCGTCCAAAATACTGTTCAGCGAAAGCGCCCTGGAAGAGCACACGGCGGCATTCACCCGCCCCTACGTCTCCAGGGCGTCTTTTCTGTCAAGGAAGCGGAAGCCGGTGGCTTCCAGCAGATGCGCCGGGCGGATGTCCGGACAGCCCTCCAGGTCGGCGATGGTCCGGGCGACCTTGATGATGCGGAAATAGGCCCGCATGGACAAGCCCATCCGATCCATCAGTTGAAGCATGGTCCGCTCTCCCTCCGCATCCAACGGACAGAAACGGGCCAACTGCTTGTGGGTCATTTCCGCATTGGTGCTGATGCCCTCGCAATCCCGGAAACGCTGGTGCTGGATATCCCGGGCCACCCGCACCCGGGCCGCAATGACGGCACTGGACTCCGCCTTTCCTTTCCGGACAATCTGGCCGCTGTCCAGCGATCGGATCCAGAGCTGCAGGTCGATCCTGTCCATGAGCGGTCCGCTTAAGCGGCCAAGGTAGTTCAGGCGCTGCGTCGGGCTGCATCGGCAACGGTCCCCCTCTCCCCAATATCCGCAGGGACAGGGATTGACCGCCGCGACCAGCATGAACGAAGCGGGAAAATCCACCTTGGACCGCAGGCGGGGAATATGCACCCGTCTGTCTTCCAACGGACTGCGCAAGGCTTCGATGACCCCGCGTGGCATATGGACCACTTCATCCAGGAACAGCACACCGTGCTGGGCCAGGCTCACTTCCCCGGGCTGGATGTTATCGCCGCCCCCGCCCCCGATGATGGAAGCCAGGGAGGCGGAATAATGGGGGGCGCGGAAAGGGCGTGATTTCAGCGTGTTTTAACGTTTTTTCTCAAAGCAATTAACCATTTGAGAATCTGAATATAACAGGATTTAATACAATTCAACTTCTATTACAATTCCAATCCTATTATAAGCTAATATTTAACTCGCTGAGGGGAACGACGGCTCTGTACCCTCCAGCTAATGCTCCATCAATCACCATTGGATGGTAGAAGATGACTAAGCCCTCCCGTATCATAGCACAACCAGTTCTTCTTTCAAGTAGCTCTTGCGGAGTGAAGTTCCAGGGCTCTAGATTTGTTGCCTCATAATGCTTCCCTGTATCGCTGACAAGATATTTGGGAAGGATCTGCTCAAGGTGACCCCAATCATCTTTGGGAACGATATTCTCCAACCTTAATTCCTTTCCTGACTTTGCATCAACCGTATAATACGATTCCGTGGTCTGATTGCCATTGCTATCCATGTCGAACCAGGTGGCCTCATAGAAGGTGTAGTAATCACCAGTCTGCCAGCAATCGGTAATCAGTATCCCATGTTGTTCATTTGGAAGCCGTGCTCCTTCCCGATGTTTTGAATGCTTGGAATAGAAGTTCCGAATTGATGATATGTAGTAAGCCCGGATATCGGCGGATGTTGTGTATTGCTCACACAGCTTTACGGCTGAGGAGTTTGTCACTTTGTTCGTAAAATCTGATAGCCGCTTAGAAATCTTATTCAGTAGCACACTATTATCCGGGCATCGTAAGGCAATCACTGCTCGGTTTGCATAGCAAGAATCCACGGGGCAAATCACCATACAGGAGCGATATTTCATTCCCGGAATGGAAGGGAACTCCTTAATTGCGGAAGTCGCATTTCGTTCAAATGGTTCAATCATCCCGAAATACGGATTGATGTTCCCATGACTAATCGTCGGCTGATTCCATTTCTGGTCATATCCATTCTGGCTCAAACCGATGTTGGTGGACAATAGTTGCTTCATACTCTATCCTTGTTTACGCACACGAATAATGATGTAGGACAGGAGGCTTAATAACGGCAAGGCAATTACATAGATAGCTATGTTTATCACATGATATGTCGTATTAAGATTGTCCGCTGTAGTCTGTAGCCATTGAATGGCACCATTGTATTGGCCGATAATAATAGGATTAGCCTCTTTGACAGATACCAGGCGAATCTGTTGCTCGACGGAGGAACTATAATTAAAGCCTTCCCTTATTACCAAGACTGTTCCCACGGTAAAGAGGATGACAGCACATCCGACAACAGACCAGAACAAGATCGAACTCACTTTTCTTACCGGCACTCGGCATAGTGCAAGTAACGCAAGAATAAGCATCAGCCCTGTAAAGATTGGCTCGACATAGTAAAAGGCTATTACGTTTATAGCCTCATAACTCAACCCAAACAGGAGGCCTATCTCTGTAATCAGAAAACAGCAGAATCCAAATATCGCATCGATAATGCCGTTCATTTCCTGTTGTCAATAATGACTGATATCGCAGCCCAGACAATGGTTACCAAGGATAGAACCAGAAACAGCCATAGAGTTTTCCCCGGAATATGAATGAACCGCAGGATGAAATACAGCGCGATGCTTAACAGAACTGATAAATCTGTGCTTGAAAACCCAGTAGCAAAATAGGCTCTCTTATTATTTGCATCGGCTAATCGAAGGACGACGGGATGTTCTCCGTTTGCATTCGTTTTACTCTTCTTGAGGATTATACTGATAGTTGCCATAATAAAGCCTTTTAGGGGGGGGCGTGATAGGGGCGTGATTTTTTGTTTAAACCAGTAAAAAATGCCACTTTTGCAACGTGTTCATTTACAGCGCTAATTTAATGATTTTCAACAAATAATCAAAGCATTTTAAGGGGCTGTACCTTTTTTGACAGGCAAGAGGTCAGCAGTTCAAATCTGCTAAGCCTCACACCCAAAAGGTTGGCTAAAAATGTTTTAGCCGACCTTTTTCGTTTTATGGGACGGGGTCATACCCGCTGCCGCCGCCGGGACGGCAGCGCAGGATACGGCGCAGGGACAGGTAGAACCCTTTGAATGGGCCGTATTTGCGGAACGCTTCCAGGGCGTATGCCGAGCAGGTAGGCGTAAAACGGCAACTAGGCGGCGTGAACGGGGAAATGCAGACCCGGTAGAACAGAATCAGCAGGACAAACGGGAATGCCGCTATGCGCCGGAGCCAGGCCATCAGCGGGACAGGCGTTGGAGGATGTCGGCAACTTCGGCGCGGATGACGGCAGAATCCGCCAGCGTAGCTGCTGCGTAAAAGAAAAGGATGTCGCAGCCCGTCGTTTCCAGCAACTGCTTTTGGGTCCGGTATGCTTCCCGGATGCGGCGTTTGAGGAAATTGCGCTTGACGGCCCGCTTGAAGGACTTTTTCGGGACGGAGACCATCATCCGGTTGTATTCCAGTCCGTTCCCGCGCAGGCAACAATAGCGCAGATGCGGGGTGCTGCCCCATTTCCCGCCTTTAAGCAGGGCGGCAATGCGGCTTTTTCCATGCAGGCGTTCTTCTTTGGGAAGCGTCGCCGGCATTATGCACGTTTTTCGAGATAAAGCTGCAGCGCCTTGGCCACCGAGGTGATGTCCGGCGCAGGACCCTGTACGGCGATGTCCGCCCCGGCCTCCTGCAAGGCCGCGGCAATCCCTTTTCCGTATGCGATGAAATCCAAGCCACAGGTCCGGAAATCGGAAATCTGTGCGCCCAGCGCCTTGAGGTCATAGGGATTGTAGAGGACGACCGCCCGGTAGTCGGAAAGCTGCAGCGCGGACACGTCCTGCAAGACCGGCTTCACCAGTTCGCCCACCGTATAATCCAGTTTGGCATTGTCGAACAACGTGGTCAGGTCCTCGCGTTTGGATTCCGCCGAAGTCGCAATCAGGAATTTCTCCCCTTTGTGTTTCGGGCCAATCAGGGAAACGACGGAAGCGGGCGTACCGTCCCCGAAGAAAATCTTGCGTTTCCGGTACACGACGTGTTTCTGCAGATAAATCGCCACGAGTTCCGTGCTGCAGAAATACTTCATCGTCTCCGGCACTTTGAAACGGGATTCTTCGCAGAGTTTGAAATAGGCGTCGATGGCATGCCGGGAAGAAAACACCACGGCGGTATAGTCCGGCAGGTTTATACGCCGGGCACGGAATTCCTTCAGGGACAGGGGTTCAATCAGGAAAAGCGGGGAGAATGTAAAGGAAACCCCGAATTTTTCTTCCAGTATTTGATATGCCGCCGTGTTCGACGGTTGTTTCTGTGATATGAGAATTTTCATAGCGTCCCCGTAAATAGCAGAATCCCAAACGGTAAAATTTCAAAGGCGCAAAGATACAAAATTGTTGCAAAACTATTGCAATTTGCCGCAAAAATTTGCCCCGTCCGCACCAGGGACACCAGCCAGAAGAGGGCACATTCCCCCAACAGCACCCGTCGGACAAGCGTATCACCCGCATGGAACCCCAGCAGGAACATCGTAGTAAGCAACAATGCCAGTACCAGCAAGATAAAGCAGTTATACAGCGTTTTTCGGGCCGCCGTGCGCTGTTCCGTCCCCAAACGGGCGGGACGGATGAGCAGATACAGGAGACCACGGAACAGCACGAACACCAGCAGGACGCCCGCCGTTGCCGGCAAAGACCACGGGAGCGGAACGGCGTCCCAAAACGCAGGACGGAAAAAGCGGAACCGGTCGGCAAGCAGCAGGAAGGGAAGGGCGGAAGAAAGCGCCAGCAGGTTCCGGGAGCGTGCCTGGCTCATGCTGTGCTCCAGCGATACGTTGGCTTTCCAGCGGATGAGACAGTCCCGGAGAGCGGGCACCAGGCGCTGGTATTCCCGCAACAGGCAAAAGCCGAGCAGCACGGTCACGACCACGGCGATGCGGTTGGTCAGGCAATCCTGCCAGGACGGCATCCCGGCGGGCAGGGACAACGGGGTTCCGGACATCTCCAGCACGCCCTGTCGGAACACCTCCGGCATCAGTTCCCCCGCTTTGCGTGATAGCCCATCCCGACGAGCAGGGCCGTCACCTTGTCACGCAGGTCCCCCTGCACCGTAATTTCCCCGTCCTTCGCCGTTCCGCCCACGCCGCATTTCGTTTTCAGCGCCTTGGCCAGCTCGGCCAAATCATCCGCAGGCCCGACAAAGCCCTCGACGAGCGTAACCTGCTTGCCGGCCCGCTGGCGACGGTCCAGACGCACCACCAGCCGCTGCTTGTCCGGCGGCAGGAGCGCGGCCTCCTCCGTTTCCGCCCGTTCATATTGGTAGGAAGGGTCGGTGGAATACACCACCCCAAGCCGGGATTTCCAGTCGTTGTCGTTTTTGGCCATCGGGTATTTTTTACAAAGTTAGCGATTTTATTCATATCTTTGCCTGTTATGACAGACAAGAAATTCACCCTGTGGCACCGGATTGCCGCCACCGTGGCATTCGTGGTTTCCGCCATCACATACCTGCTGACCATCGAGCCTTCCGCATCGTACTGGGACTGCGGGGAGTTCATCGCCTCGTCCTACAAACTGGAAGTGGGCCATCCCCCCGGAAACCCGATGTTCCAACTCATCGCCCGCCTGTTCACGATGCTGGGCGACAACATGCACGCGGCCATCCTGGTCAATGCGATGAGCGCGCTCTGTTCCGCGCTGACGGTTTTCTTCCTCTACCTGACCATCGTCTGGTTCGCCAAACGGATGATTCATACCGGCACGACGGGCGGCGCACTGGCCGTCATCGGCTCCGGACTCGTCGGCGCCCTCGCCTACTGCTTCTCGGACACGTTCTGGTTCTCCGCCGTCGAAGGAGAAGTCTATGCGATGAGTTCCCTGTTCACCGCCCTGGTATTCTGGGCCATGACCCGCTGGTACGACCATGCCGAAGAGCCGCATGCAGGCCGCTGGATTGTCCTGATTGCCTTCCTCATGGGCTTGAGCATCGGCATCCACCTGCTCAACCTGCTGGCCATTCCGGCCCTCGTGTTCATGTTCTATTACCGGCGCCGGGAAGACAAGCCCTACCGTTTCGGCGAACTGTGCGGCATTTTCCTCGTCGGGGTCGTCATCCTGGCCATCATCCTGTTCGCCATCATCCCCGTACTGCCCAAACTGGCCGCCTATACGGATTTGTTCTTCGTCAACAGCCTCGGACTCCCCTACAACAGCGGCGCGGCGTTCTTCCTGCTCGCCGTCCTCGCCCTGTGCTGCTGGGGGGTATATGCCACACTGCAAAAAGGGAAAGTCTTCTGGAATACCGTCCTGCTCTGCCTGACCATGATTATCGTGGGGTTCTCGGTGTTCAGCATCGACATCATCCGCTCCTGCGCCAAGACCCCGACCAACGAATACCAGCCTGACAACGCGTTCACGCTGGTGCGCTACCTGTCCCGGGAACAGTACGGCTCCACGCCCCTGCTGTACGGCCAGTATTACGATGCGCCCTATGATTTGGACTATTCGAAGTATTGGGCGCCCCTCAACGGCAAATACAAATATGTGGACGGCCCAGTGGACGCCAAATACAAGGCCGCCGGCAAAATGTTTTTCCCGCGGATGTGGAGTTCTTCGCCCGACGGCAGCTATGAGAAATTCTACGAATACTACACACGGGGCAAGGGCAAACGGGTGGCCGGTGCAAAACACCGCCGCCCCACCATGGGTGCCAACCTCGCGTATTTCTTTGATTATCAACTAAACTGGATGTACTGGCGGTATTTCCTGTGGAATTTCGTGGGACGCCAGAACGAAATCCATGCCCCCTCGCCGGGAGACCTTTTCCATGGCAACTGGGAAAGCGGGGTGCGGTGGCTGGATGAACTGCGGCTGGGAGACCAGTCCGACGCCCCGGCGCCGCTCGCGGAAAACAAGGGCAAAAACCATTATTTCTTCCTCCCGCTGCTGCTGGGCCTGCTGGGCCTGTTCTTCCAGTTCGACCGGGACAAACGGGGCTTCTGGCTTTGCTTCCTGATGTTCTTCATGACCGGCATCGCCATTGTGATTTACCTCAACCAGCCGCCTTTCCAGGTGCGGGAGCGCGACTATGCCTATGCCGGCTCCTTCTATTTCTTCAGCGCGTGGATAGGCCTGTCCGTCGCCGCCCTGTACAAACTTCTTTCCCGAAAAGGCAAAGAAAGCGGGGCGCTGGCCGGCCTGCTTTCCGCCGCCTGCCTCTGCGTACCGGTGCTGATGGCCGCCCAGAACTGGGACGACCACGACCGCTCAAACCGCAGGACCGCCGTGGAAATGGCGCGCAACTACCTGAACTCCGTCGGGGAAAACGGCATCCTCATCACGCACGGCGACAACGACACCTTCCCGCTCTGGTATGCCCAGGAAGTGGAAGACGTGCGGACGGACGTACGCATCTGCAACACCTCGCTCCTCGGAACGGACTGGCACATCGACCAGATGAAATGGGCCTGCAACCGTTCCGCCCCGCTCGCACTGTCGGTCGGCCCGGAGCAGTACCTGTACGGCACCAACGAATACATTCCCATCGTGGACTCCCGCGGACAGGCCATGCCCATCGCCGACGTGATGACCCTGTTCCGCCACCCGCAGGTCAAAGTACCGCTGGGCAGCGGACGGAAGGTGGATTACATCGCCTCCCGCAAAATCGTCGTGCCGGTGAACAAGGAAAATGTCCTCCGCCACGGCATCCTCAGCGAGCAGTATGCGGACATGATTCCCGACAGCCTTGTCCTGGAGATTTCCAAGGACAAGGACTACCTGACCAAGCCCGAGTTGTTCCTGCTGGATTTTTTGAACAATTACGAATGGGACCGTCCGCTGCATGTCCTGAACATGGGCGGTGACCTGAATGTCGGCATCAAATCCTACCTGATGTATGTGGGCTATTCCTACAAGTTCGTCCCCATCCCCAACAAGATTTCATCTTCGGACATCGGTCGTGTGGACACGGAAGAACTGTACGAAAAAATGAGCCGCAGCTATAGCTGGGACGCCCTCGGACGGGAAGATTATTTCGTGGATTACCAGAACCTGTACACCCATCTCGGGGTCATGTCCGTCCGCGGCCTGTTCCTGCAATGCGCCAACGCGTTCCTCCGGGAAGGGCAGCGGGACAGGGCCGTCGAAATGCTGGACAAAGGGCTGGCGGTAACCAAACCGTATCCGCTGGAGAGCATCCCCGTCGGGCTGTCCACCAACGATTACATGGTCATCAGCATGGTAGAGGCATACTACAAGGCCGGCGAAGCGGAAAAAGCGCGGGCGCTGGCCGCCGACATGGGCGAAGCGCTCCAGCATTCCGCCCGCTTCTACTTCTCTTTCTATGACTACGCGAAAGACGAGTTCGAATTGTGCGGCAGTTACCTGTACTTCCTTGCGGATGTCCTGAAAGAGGGCGGCGACAAGGAACTGTCGGAAAACCTCACCGCCGGGCTCAAGAAGATGCTGCGGGAAGTCAAGGAATAACGGCGTCTCTTCATTCAAACGCATCCGGACGGTCGAGGAAACGGAATCCCGCGGCCTCCAGCAGATGGGCCGGAAGAATCTCCGGCTCCCCGGCCAGGTCCGCACTGGTACGGGCGACCTTGATGATGCGGAAATACGCCCGCATCGAGAGTCCCGTCCGTTCCATCAGCCGGAGCATCGTCTGGCGACAGGAATCGTCCAGACGGCAGAAACGCGCCAACTGCTTGTTGGTCATCTCTGCATTGGTACCGACCGGCTCTCCGGCAAAACGACGGTGCTGGATGTCCCGCGCCGCCCGCACCCGGGCCGCCACTGCGGCGCTGGGCTCCGAGCGTACCCGCGACGCCAGCTGGCTGCTTCCTACCGGCCTGACCCACAACTGAATATCGATTCTGTCCATCAAGGGCCCGCTTAACCGGGACAAATAGTTCAGCCGCTGGGACGGCGAACAACGGCAGCGGTCTCCCTCCCCCCAATACCCGCAAGGACAGGGATTTGCGGCGGCGACCAGCATGAACGAAGCGGGGAAATCCACTTTGGAGCGCAGGCGGGAAATGTGGACATTCCGTTCTTCCAAAGGCCCGCGGAGGGCTTCTATGACGCTTCTGGGCATCTGGGCGACCTCGTCCAGAAAAAGAACGCCGTTCTGGGCCAGGCTGACTTCCCCGGGGAGAATGTTGTCCCCGCCACCCCCGCCAATCATGGAAGCCAGCGAGGCCGAATAATGCGGCGCCCGGAAAGGCCGTTCCCACATCAGGCCGCAGCGCAGGTTCCCCTTGCCGGCGATGGAGTAGATTTTGCTGGTGACCAGCGCCTCTTCGCGGGTCAGCGGCGGAAGGATGCCGGCAATGGCTTTGGCCAGCGAACTCTTGCCGGCACCCGGCGCACCCAGCATCAGGATATTATGCCCGCCCGCCGCCGCGATTTCGATGCCTCGCCTGGCCCCCTCCTGGCCGATGATATCGGCCAAATCCTGTCCCGGCCCGGCGCCGGCAGGAGAGACGATGTCCCGGGCCGCCTCCCGGACCAGCAGTTCCGGACACGGAACCCCCGACAGGACGCGGACGGCTTCGCTGAGATGGCGGACGGCATACACGTCGATGTCTTTCAGTTCGGACGCCTCCAGGGCACAGCCCGCCGGAAGAATGGCACCGCGCAGCTTCTCCTTTCCGGCCAGTTCGGTGAAAGGCAGGGCGCCGGCAATGTCGCGGACACTGCCGTCCAGCCCGAGCTCGCCCATCACCAGAAAAGCGGCTGCCAGCGGGAGTTCCGCCTGCCCGGAAGCCGCGATACTCCCCACGGCGATGGGCAGGTCATAACCGCTCCCGTTTTTCTGCAAATCGGCGGGCGCCAGGTTGATGACGATTTTCTTGCCGGGAATCCGGTAGCCGATTGCCTGCAAGGCCGTGACGGTCCGCAGCAGGCTCTCCTTGACTGCCGTATCCGCCAGCCCGCACAGGTGGATGCCTACGCCACGGTCGATTTCCACCTCCACCAGCACCCGCACCGCATCGATGCCGATACATTTTGCCGCAATGATTTGAACCAACATATCCAAAAATCTTTATCTTTGTCGTGCCATGCAGCACCGTATAGCCATTCCTTCCCTGTCCGGCATCGATGATGCCGCCCGGGAATTCCTCCGCCAAACTGACGGGCGGAAACTCATCGCCTTCTATGCCCCGATGGGTGCCGGGAAAACCACCTTTTCCGCCGCAGTCTGCCGGGCTTTGGGCGTCCGGGCGGATGCTGTTTCTTCGCCGACTTTCGCCATCGTCAACGAATACCGGACAACGGCGGGCGAGGCCATCTATCATTTTGATTTCTACCGCCTGAATGACGCCCGGGAAGCGCTGGATATCGGTTTCTATGATTATGTGGACAGCGGCTGCCTGTGCCTGATGGAATGGCCGGAAAACATCGAAGGACTCCTGCCCGAAGAAACCCTCCGGGTATATCTCGCAGCGGCACCGGACGGCAGCCGGACACTCACGTGGGAGGACTGACGAGCGCGCAGACGCCCATCAGGTAGCCATTCAACGAGAACTCCGCCACCTTTTCATCGTTTTTCAGCAGGCAGGGCATCCCCGGCGCCTGCAACGGCGTCAGGGCCAGATACAAGTCTTCCCCCAGCAGGCAGGCGCAGTCCCGGGAGAAAAAGTAATACGTGTTCCGGTAGCAGCCGCCGGGGACCGGAATGCAGCGCAAAGCCGTTTCCGTTGCATAGAGAAAATGTTCGTCCGGCCCCAGGTCCAAGATGCGGAGCGGGTCGGCGATACACAGGCTGCGGGCATCCGCAGCGCGGTCATAAAACCATCCGGCCAGGTGCAGCCGCCCGTGCAGCCACAGAAGTCCGCCCGCATCCCAATGATTGCCGGGACCGTAACTGAGCACATCCATATACCCGTCGTGCCCGATGACGGTTTCCCCGGCTTCGTTGTAAGCAAGATACACGGTTCCCCCGTCGGATTTGACATCCAGCAAGCGCACGGAAGCGGAGCGCAGCAACAGTTCTTCCACCCCGTCCCGCACCAGACAGGTCTCTTCCACATCGCCCTGCAGACAGGCATAGGCAAAGCACAAATGTCCCCCGTCCCGGTACAGGGCGCCGTTCTGGCCGTAGCCCGTCTCCCCGAAACCGCCGAAAATGCGCCCGCGGTCCTTTTTCAGCAGCACCCGACCGTCCCGGCGGAACGTAAAACCTTCCGATGCGAGGCTTCGGGCCAGCGTAAACACCGCCCCGTCCTGTTCCACGAGGCCCAGCAGGACTTCCGCTTCCGGATAATGCAGGCAAGCCGCACCGTTCTTGCGGATCCAGGTACCCTGCGCATCCGCGTATTCGCTGAAAAGCGCCCCGTCCACAAGGTGATGGAGGCCGGGGGCCGCGGACAGATGCTCCCGGCGGCCTGCCGGAACCGCAAACAGGGGCTCACCGTTCCAGTAAAGCACCAGTGTCGCCGGCGCGGCATCATACAGGCTGTCCGCCCGCCAGTCATACCCCTCCGGGAAACGGATGGCGGAAACGAGCAGCAGGGTCTCTGCCGGCGCTCCCGCACCTCCGGTCCGGCCACCGTACCCGCCCCCGGAATCGCGGGGCGTTCCCAGGGACAGCGCCGGGTCCAGCCAGTCACAGGACGCGGCCAGCAACAGCAGGCACAGAAAATTCTTGGCGTTCATGGCGGCAAAGGAAAGACAAAAACGGCGGAATCCGCAAACGCTTCATCACAAATCCGGCCATTTCGTCACAAAAACGTTTTTTTTATCAGAAGAGGAATTGTTATGAGGCCTTCGGGCACAACTTTTGGAAAATTCAAAACTGCTTCTTATTATTGTATTGTATGGGGAAAACCGCACTGCCGGCCATTATATTGGCCCTGTCCATGTTCTGCGGCGCCACCGGGATGCCCGATGTGCGCGACGAGGCCGTTCCCGCGGCAGGACAGGCAGATACCCTGACCGCAAAACGGCTGGAGGCGGAAAGTGCCGTGCTGGATGCCGTGGCCCTGCTGGAATCCGCCCGTGTCGCAGAATCGGCAGCGCTGCTGGATTCCCTGCTGCAGGCCGCCCCGTCCGACGATGCCGCCCATTATTACCGCGGTCTGTGCCATTATGCGCAACAAGATGCCGCCGGTGCCATCCGGGAACTGGAACGGGCCGCGGCCCTGGACACGGCCAATCTCTGGTACCGGGAAACCCTGGCCAACCTCTACCTGGCTGTCGGGGATGCGGAAAAAGCCGGGGATGTTTACACCTACCTGTCCGGGCGCAATCCGCTGAAATACAGGAACACCTATACCCTGCCCCTGATGGCGGAGGCCTACCAGGCCCATCGGGATTACGACCGGTACTTCGCCACCTTGCAGCAACTGGTGCAGGACGGACGCCTGGCACCGGCGGAAAAATCCAAATACCTGTCGGGCAGCATCAGCCTGTTCCGCGGGGAACTGTTCCGCCAGCTGATGCCCCGCATGGATACGCTGTTCCACGTATTTGCCGAAGCAGAGCCTTTGGCAATGGAGCCGCACGAACTGCTTGCGGAGCTCGCCTATCTCCGCCGGGATTTCGAGACAGTCATCCGGGAAAGCCGGGAAATCATCCGCTTGTCGGACGGGAACCGGGAAACCGCCTTGTCCCGCCTGTCCCTCATCGGCGACTGCTACCACGAAATGGGAAACCGGCGAAAATCTTACGCCGCATACAAGCAGGCCCTGAAAATAGATGCCCGCTACAGCCCCGTTCTGAATAATTACGCCTATTTCCTGTGCCTGGAAAAACGGAGCTTGAAAAAAGCAGAAGCCATGAGCCGCCTGACCATCGAGGACCACCCCGACAACGCCACCTATCTGGACACCTACGGATGGATTCTTTTCCGGCAGGGGCGTGCCAAAGAAGCAAAGCCGTATTTCAAGCACGCGATGGTTTACGGCGGCAAGGAAAATGCCGTCGTCCTGTCCCATTATGCGGCGGTGCTGGAAGCGTTGGGAGAGCAGGACCTGGCGGCCTATTACCGGAATCTGGCAGAAGAAAAAGAATAAGAACCGTTCCCGGAATGCGCAAGATGGTCATATCGCTGCTGATGCTGCTGGGAGCCCTGCTGCCTGCCGCCGGGCAGCATACGGACAAGCGGCAGGCACAGGCGAAAAAAGACCGGCTGCAGCAGGAAATCAGCATCTTGGAGAAACAACTGGCCGCCAACGCCAAACAAAAGAATACGGAGACGAAGCAGTTGCAGCTGCTGCAGGCGCAGATTGGCGCACGACGCGAGCTCTTGCAGCAGAGTGAACGGGAACTGCGGGTCATCCAAGACAGCATCTATGCCAACCAGAAGCGAATCAACCGCCTGCAGGAACGACTGGACACCCTGACGCTGTATGCAGAAAAGCTCATCCGGGGCGCTTACAAAAACCGGGACGCCCGGGTGTGGTATATGTATATCCTCGCCAGCGACAACGTATCACAGGCCCTGCAGCGTTTCGGCTATCTGCGGAACCTGTCCGGCCAGATGAGCGCACAGGCCGTCCGCATCCGGGAAGCACGCGCCCTGCTGGAGGTGCAGCAGCAGCGCATGGCGGTCCTGCGGGAAGAAGCCGCCCGGGTACGGGACACCCGGCGCGGGGAGGTGGAAAAACTGCAACGCGAGGAACACCGGGCCCTGGAACTGGTCAACACACTGGACAAGAACAAGAAAAAATACCAGAAGCAGCTGGCCGGCAAGCAGAAGGAAATCCGGAGCCTGGAAGCGCAACTGCGCCGGAGAGCGGAAAACGAAGCGAAAAACGCCAGGAAAAAAGGAAAGGCACCGCCCGAGGACATCAAACTATCCCGGACATTCGAAGACAACAAGGGAAAACTCCCCTGGCCGGTGGAAGGGCGCGTTGTCGTCCAATTCTCCAAACCCGGCAAATACGGATTGAACAACACGGTCGGCATCAATATCGCAACGGCTCCCGGCGCGGAGGTCTGCGCCGTATTCGACGGCGTGGTGGTCCAGAAAGGCATCACGGGGCACGATGTGTTCGTATTGATCCGGCACGGGGGCTATTATACGCTCTATTCCAAACTGACGAATCTCGACGAGGCCGTCAAGGTGGGGCAAAAAATCGCTACGGGCCAGCGAATCGCCCGCGTGGCAACCGTCGAAAACGACACATGGCTGCTGTTCGGCATTTGGAAAGGCAGCAAGCCCCAGAATCCCGAACCGTGGCTCCGGAAACCATAGCCCCTACATGCATCCCGAAGAAGGTGCCTGATTAGCACACCGCAAGTTCGAAGAAACGTAAAAAGTCGCCGTCAGGCAACCGGCCAGCAGTTACAACAAGGCGCGTCGCAACGCGCCCGGCGGAGGGCGGGACGGAGCTTTTCCCGCACGGGGATATCGGTCTTCCGTACCAAAGTAATCACCCGCGCAGCGGCGGGCCAGCGATATAATAAGGCGCGTCGCAACGCGCCCGGCGGAGGGCGGGACGGAGCTTGCGCAGCAAGCGATGTCGGTAGCCCGGGAGCCGCGGGGACGTTACGGGGCAGCGCCCCGTCAAAAAGGGC
>JAGAFI010000096.1 GCA_017612675.1 Bacteroidales bacterium | reverse complement strand
GTATTCCTGCTGCGTGCCGCAGAGGAAGCCGGGCACGTCCACCAAGGTGACAATCGGGATGTTGAAAGCGTCGCAGAAGCGCACGAACCGGGCGGCCTTGCGGCTGGCGTTGATGTCCAGCACCCCGGCGAGCACGCCCGGCTGGTTGGCCACGATGCCCACGCTCTGCCCGCCCATGTGGGCGAAGCCGACGATGATGTTCTTGGCAAAGGTCTTGTGTATTTCGAAGAAATCCCCGTCATCGACGATGCTGCCGATGACCCCGTACATGTCGTAACCCTTGTTCGGATTGTCGGGGATAATCTCGTTCAGGCTGTCGTCCATACGTCCGACCGGGTCGCCGGTGGGGCGTTCCGGAGCGGTTTCCGCGTTGTTCTGGGGAAGGAAAGAGAGCAGGCGCTTGATGGTCGCGATGCCTTCTTCTTCCGTGTCCGCCGCGAAATGGGCGACGCCGGACTTGGTGGCGTGTACGGATGCCCCGCCCAATTCTTCCTGGCTGACCTCTTCGCCCGTCACGGATTTGACCACTGCGGGGCCGGTCAGGAACATGTAGCTGGTATCCTTGACCATCAGGGTGAAATCCGTCAGGGCGGGGGAATAGACCGCGCCGCCGGCGCAGGGCCCGAAAATGCCGCTGATTTGGGGAACCACGCCGCTGGCGAGGATGTTCCGCTCGAAAATGTCGCCGTAACCGGCCAGGGCATCGATGCCTTCCTGGATGCGCGCTCCGCCCGAGTCGTTGAGCCCGATGACAGGTGCGCCGACCTTGACGGCCATGTCCATGACCTTGCAGATTTTCTCGGACATCGTCTTGCTGAGCGAGCCGCCGTTGACCGTGAAGTCCTGGGCGAAAACGAGGACCAGACGTCCGTCGATGGTGCCCTGTCCCGTTACCACCCCGTCCCCGTCTGGGTGGCTCGCGTCAATGCCGAAATTCGTGCAGCGGTGCTGGACGAATGCGTCGAATTCTTCGAAACTGTCCGGGTCCAGCAACATGTCCAGCCGCTCCCGGGCCGTCCGCTTGCCTTTCTGGTGCTGGGCGTCAATGCGTTTCTGGCCGCCGCCCAGTTTCGACTGGGCCCGCCGCTCCACCAGTTTCCGTATTTTTTCTTGTTGAATACGCATATCTGAATATATATAGACAACAAATTTAAGCAATGTTTTGAATTTTCCCAAAAATGTCCGGGCGACATGATGGGGTTGCAGGCCGTTTGCCGTCCCGGGGCAGTTCTGAACCGAAGTGCTTGGAAATTCCCCGGTTTTGATATATCTTTGTTGGGAAAAGACCTCCGGGATGCCGGACCGCTTTTCCTCAAACAAGGGAACAACCGTTTTTATAACAACGAGAGAAAGGGATGGACAATGAAGTGATTACCCAAAATGAAGTGGAGAATGACGGCAAGACGATTCATCTGTATTTCGACAGGCAGATCGGCTTGTATGTGGCGTACGGGTTCTCAGCTTTTTTCGTCTCGCACATCGTGAATGCCGTTTTCTCCTTTTCGGAAGAACTGGAGATGCCCGTAGCGCTGATGCGGAAGGAAAAAGTGACCGAACTGCGGCTCTCGACGGTCAAGCACCGGCACGATTACCATGAGTATTACCGCCTGGAGCTCAAGCGTCCGATTCGCCTCGACGGCTATGTCGCCTGGGGCAAGAGTCTGAAGTGGAAATAAGGATTTGTGCCATGAGATCGCTTGTCTTGTTTTTAACTGCACTGGCCATCACCTTCCTGGTGTATCCGGTCGTACTGTCTTTTGCCCGGCGCCACAACATCGTGGACAAACCGAACCAGCGGAAGCTGCAGCGTGTCCCCGTTCCCGTATTGGGCGGCGTGACGATATACATCAGCCTGTTCCTTTCCATCCTGCTGGCCTATTTCCTGCAGAATTATGACCCGCAGTTTTTCTTTGTCCTCGCTTTGTTGACGGTCCTTTTCCTCGTCGGATTCTGGGATGACCGGAAAGACATTTCCCCGGCGTTCCGTTTCTTCGTGGAATTCCTTGTCATCTGGATCATGATGCGCGCGAGCGGCTTCGGCATCGACGATTTCCACGGTTTGTGGGGCATCGGAAAGATTCCGGAAGGCGTTTCCATACCGCTTTCGCTCATTGCGGGGGTCGGCATCATCAATGCCGTAAACCTGATTGACGGCGTGGACGGCTATTGCTCGGGTTTCGTGATGATGGCCAGCCTGGCATTTGCCCTCATTTTCTACTTCGGCCATGTGCCCATGATGTTTTTCGTCGCCGTCATCACCGTCGGGTCCATCATTCCGTTCTTCCTGCACAACGTGTTCGGCGTCCGTTCCAAGATGTTTCTGGGGGACGCCGGCTCCCTGATGCTGGGAACGCTTCTGGTCATGTGCGTGTTCGCAGCCCTGGCGCACGATTCGCCGGCCAGCAGGATCGCCGATTCCGGGCTTTCGCTCATCGCCCTCGTGCTTGCCGTGATGGCCGTTCCGGTGTTTGATACGCTTCGGGTGATGGTGGCCCGCATCATTCGGGGAAAATCCCCGTTCCTGCCGGACAAGACCCACCTCCACCACCTGTTCATCGAAATGGATTTCTCCCACCTCGCCACTTCCGGCGTCATCGTGGCCTGCAATGCCGCCATCGTCCTGCTGGAACTCCTTATCTGGAAACTGGGGGCGTCCGTGGATGTCCAGGTATATTTCGTCGTGGCGGTCAGCCTGGTCTTCACCTGCGTCTTCTATTATCTGATGGACGCCGAACACCGCAAGAATGACGGCGCGGGGTCGGAACTGTTCCTGCGCTGGTGCCGGTATGGCGCCCGGACCCATGTGGGGGGCAGCAAATTGTGGAAATTCCTCGGACATGTCATGGACAACCGTTTCTTCGGTGGTTCGACCATGTCCATGCCAGATGAAAAGATAGATGCTTCTGAACGAAAACCTGTTCGACCGGATCCTCGTATCCGCTGAAGCCTCGCCGCGCCGGCGGATGCATTTTGACCTCCGCACGTCTGCCGAAGAGCCCGCGTGGACGGATATGTCCCAGCGGATGCTGAATGTCCTGACGCCCGGAACGGAAATCCCCGTCCATCGCCACCGGGATACGTCCGAAAGCATCATCGTGCTGCGCGGTGCGGTATGCGTCGTGTTTTACAACGATGCCGGGGAAGAAACCGAAGCGCATGAATTGCGTTACGGGGGGCCTTGTCCGGGCATCCAGATTCCCCGCGGCACGTGGCATAACTGCCGCTGCCTGGAACCGAAATCGGTGATTTTCGAAGCCAAGGACCGGCCCTATGACCCGCAGTTGACGGAAGACTATCTGCATCGGCCGTGACGGATTTCCTGCCGGACAATTTCCGGGCGCTGATCCGGATTTCCCTGGGCCTCCAGCCCCATTTTGACCACCTGCTTACGGAAGGCGAGTGGCGGGCGCTGTATGAAGAGGCGCAGCGCCAGTCCCTGCTGGGCGTGCTGTTCGAAGGGGTGCGTACGGAAATGGCCTGGCAGCGCCTGGAGGACGACCTGCCCGGCGTCATCTATGACTGGATGGCGGAAATGCTGTATCTGGAGCAGCAGAACGGTCTGGCGGATGCAGCTGTGGCAAAGGTATATGCCCGTTTGCGTGCGGAAGGTTTTCGCGCCTGCATTCTCAAGGGGCAGGGCGTTGCGCGGTATTATCCGGAGCCTGCCCGCCGGCAATGCGGAGACATCGACGTGTGGGTGGACGCGCCGCCCCGGCGGGTGCTCGCCTTTGTCCGGCGCTTTGTGCCCCGTCCGCATCCGGTTTACCACAACGTGGCCTGTCCGATGCCGGAATTCGAAGAAATCGAACTGCATTTCCGGCCTTCGTGGCTCTACAACCCGCTGCGGAACCGGCGGCTCCAGCGTTGGTTCGATGCCTGCCGGGCGGAACAGTTCGCCCGCGAGCAGCCTTTCGGCGGGGGAGCGGCCTGTTTCCCTACTTTGCGCTTTGACCGGGTGTATATCCTCCTGCATATTTACCGCCACGTCTTTGCCGAGGGAATCGGGCTGCGTCAGCTGCTGGACTATTATTATATCCTCCGGCAGGGATGCAGTGAAGCGGAACGCGAAGAAGCGCTTTCCGTGTTCCGCCGCCTAGGACTCCTGCCGTTTGTCGCGGCCCTGATGTTCATCATGCAGGATTTGTTCGGGCTGGAGGAGCGTTTCCTGTTGCTGCCCCCGGATGCGGAACGGGGTGCATTCCTGCTGGCGGAAGTGGCGCAGGCGGGGAATTTCGGCCTCTATGACAAACGCATCGACCGCGCTGCCCGGGGGAGCGCAGCCGCCTTTTTCCGCCACCTTCGCCGCAACCTGGCTTTCTTCTCCCAATACCCTTCCGAGGTTTTCTGGACCCCCTGGTGGAAAATCTGGCACCTTTTCTGGCGGAAGGCGCATGGACATTGGCTCGTTTGAAACTGGATACGGATGAAAACGACGGAACAGGCATCCCGTTATGCGGATTTGGACAAGATGTCCGTCCGGCAGCTGCTGGAAGGCATGCAGGCCGAAGACCGGACCATCCCCGATGTGGTCGCGGGGGTTATTCCCCGCCTGGAAGAACTGGTGGAAGCCGTGACCGTCCGCGTGCGCGGCGGGGGACGGGTCTTTTATCTGGGGGCCGGCACCAGCGGTCGCATGGGCGTGGTGGACGCATCCGAGATTCCGCCCACCTACGGGGTGCGGGATTGTTTCATCGGGCTGATTGCCGGCGGGGACGGTGCCATCCGCCAGGCCGTGGAAGGGGCGGAAGACGATGCGCAGCAGGGCTGGCGCGATATGCTGCCCCATGCTCCGGTTGCCGGCGATACGCTGGTCGGCATCGCGGCGTCCGGCACGACGCCGTATGTGCTCGGCGCCGTGCGGGCGGCCAGGCAGCATGGGCTGCTGACCGCCTGCATTACCTGTAATGCCGGGACGCCGCTTGCCGCTGCCGTTGACATCCCCGTGGAAGCGGTGGTCGGCCCGGAGTTCGTGACGGGCAGTACCCGGATGAAGGCCGGCACCTGTACCAAGCAGCTGCTGACGATGTTTTCAACCGCCGTGATGATACGGCTCGGCCATGTACGGGGCTCCCGGATGGTGGATATGCAACTGACCAACGACAAACTGGTGGACCGGGGCACCCGGATGGTGCTTGCGGAAACCGGCGGGGACGACTATGCGGCGGCCCGCTCGCTGCTGCTGCGTTGCGGGAGCGTACGCGCCGCCGTGGCGGAATGGAGGAAGACAGGATGGTAGCGGTCGTCGAATGCGGCGCCACGAAAAGCGACTGGCGCCTTCTCGGGGCAGACGGCCTGGAATGCCGCCGCCTCCTGGCACCGGGACTGAACGTCTCGGCCATGCCGATCCCGGAAATCGCCGCCCGTCTCGGGGACGCTTTCCGGACGTTGGAAATCCAAGAATTGGATGCCCTGTATCTGTATGTGGCCGGCATCGTGACCGCAGATATCCGGGCGGGCATCGGGGCCGCTGTCCGGGCTTGTGTCGCCGTGCCGCTCCTGGACATCCAGAGCGATTTGGTCGCCGCCGCCCGGTCCGTCTGCGGGCGTCAGCCGGGGATTGTCGCCATCCTGGGAACGGGTTCCAATACCTGTTTCTATGACGGGCAGACGGTTTCGCAGGCGGTGCGCTCCGGGGGATTCATCCTCGGGGATGAAGGCGGCGGCGCCGTCCTGGGCAAACGTTTCCTCGCGGATTACCTCAAAGGCCTGGTGCCCGCTTCGCTTGCCGGGGCGTTTGCCGCGTACCGGGACGCTTCCTACGAAGCCATTGTGGAAGCCGTGTACCGGGGCCCCTCGCCGTCCGCCTATCTGGGCGCCCTCGCGCCGTTCCTGCTTGCGCACCGGGAGGAGCCGTATGTCCGCGGGCTGCTGGAAGACAATTTCCGGGATTTCATCACCCGTGCCCTGTGCCGCTATGACGTGCGGCGGTATGCTGTGGGGGTCGTGGGCGGATTCGGCTATGCCTGCCGGGACATCTTTACCCCGCTTTGCGAAGAAGCCGGCATCCGCATCGGCCGTTATGTCCCCGAACCCATCGGGGGGCTCCTGTCGTATCACGCCGGGAACCGGAATCTTTCAGCGCATTCCCGCTAAAAGAACCGATGCGGCGCGGTGCGGCCTCGGGGACGCTATTTGACGCGCTGCTTGGGCAGTTTGAATACCTCCTGCACTTCGCGCATCGCCGCTTCGCTCATCCCTTCGGGGACAAAGCCCATCGCCTGGGCGCTCATGTAGATGCAGGCGGCCTTGTTGAGGACGTCCGTCTGGTCGAAGGCATCCATGATGTCCGTGCCCACGGCGACGGTGCCGTGTTTCTCCCACAGCACGACGTCGTGGTCGCGCATCCGTTCCAGCGTGGCGTCGGCGAGGGCGACGGAACCGGGCAGGGTATAGGGGACGAAACCGAGGCCGAGCGGCGCGAAGGCCAGGGTCTCCGGAATCATCGACCACAGCGTCCTGGTCAGCACCTGCTCGTCTGCGAAGCGGGGACTGTGTGACAGCGCCACCAACTCGATGGGATGGGTGTGCAGGGTGGCTTTATAACTGCTTCCGCTGCCAATCAGGTAGTCCTGCAAGGCAAGGTGGGAGGGGAGCTCCGAGGTCGGAAGCACATATTCGTCGGCGACGATTTCATAATGGGCGCAGTCCGGGCAGATGCGGATGACGCTGCCGTTCTGCATCGGGGCGCGGGCGAGGTCGCGCATCCGTTTGTTGGTCCCTTTGCAATAGAACCAGTGCCCTTTCAGATGGGGCAGGGTCTTGCCGATGGCCAGCGGCCCGCCCAACGCGGGCAGGGCGGCGATTCCTTCGTCGATATGTTCCGTGATGTTGACGGTGATGTTGCCGCCGTTGCGTTCCGCCCAGCCTTTTTGCCAAAGGTAGCCGGCGACTTCCGCCACGCGGGCGATTTCCTGTTCGAGTGCGGGTCTTCCCGCCAGAATTGTAGTCATATTTCAGGGATTGATATACGCATCTTTTTCTTCCCGGTGCCTGACGGTCGTTTCGAGGATTTCGGTGTCCGCCGCTTCCGGAACCAGGCGGAATCCGGGACATTCCGCCGGCACGAGCATCGTCTCGCCGGCTTTCAGGGGGAAACGTGCCCCGTCCCCGGGGATGTGCAACTGCACGCTTGCCGCGCCTTTCAGGCAGGTATAGACGATGAACGCATCGCAGGTGCCGGTGTCGAAGGACAGGGGGGCCGACAGCTTGATGCTGGCGACGGAGAACTCCGGCAGGTCCAGGAGCGTACACATGGCGCCGTCCGGGCGGGAAAGCGGGGCCTTGTCGGCGGAAAACGCCCGGTAGTCAATGAAATCGAGGGCATCGGCGAGGGTGAAACTGCTGTCGAATTCCTCTTCGCCCAATGCCTGTCCCCATGCGCAGAGGCAGAAATCGAGGGAAGAAGATTCGCTGATTTCCACCAGTTCGACCTCACCGGATGCGGCGTGCGGGACGCCGGGGCGGATGTGAAAATACTGCCCTTCGTGCGGGGCCACGCAATTCAGCAGTTCCCCGATGCTGCCGTCCCCGCAGGCGGCATATACTTCGCCTGCATCCGTGTCGCGCTTGAATCCCAGCATCAGGCAGGCATCCCGCCCCGCCCGTTTGACATACCAGAGCTTTTCCCTGCCGAGACAGTCGTAGCGCTGGCCCGCCGTTTCGGCGTCCGGATGGACCCGCAGGGGCATCTTGCCCGTGACGCGGATGTCCTTGACCTGCACCGGGAACTGCCTGCCCCAGAACGTGAAGACATTGTCCCCGACCATCCTGTCCATATAGGTGTCCATCATCTCGCTGAGCAGGTTGCCCGCGAACCGGCCGTTCCCCACGAGGGAATCCCGGTATCCGAGGTCCGCCAGCTGGAATTCCTCGCTGCCCCACACATAATCGTCCTGTATGCGGCAGAACGTGAACGGATGCAATTTTCTCTCTTCTTCCATTTGCGGTGTAAAGATAGCAAATCCTGCGGGATATCACATGCGTTTGCGGGCCGGGGCTATCCCAGCATGGCTTCACAGCCCTCCAGCAAATCCTGGAAGGTCTTTTCAAAGTCTCCGGTGTACCACGGGTCGGCCACGTCGCGACCGGAACCCGTATAGGACATCATCAGGTGGATTTTTCCATCCGGGTCATCGGGGATGCTCCGCTTTATCAGCCGGAGGTTCGAAGCGTCCATGCAGATGATGCGGTCGAATCGCTCGTAATCGTCCCGGCATATTTGTCTTGCCCGCTTGCCGGGGTCGAACCATACGCCGTGCTGGCTCAGGCATCGCTTTGCCGGCGGATAGATGGGATTGCCGGCTTCCGCGGCGGTGACGGCGGCGGATTCGATGTAATACTGGTCTTCGAGCCCTCTGGCCTTGACCAGCGCTTTCAGGATGAACTCCGCCATCGGGCTCCGGCAGATGTTGCCGTGACAGACGAAAAGGATTCTCATACAGGATTTGCGGTGTGTTATGCGCTTGTGTGCCGACCGGAATCAGGCAAATTTCTTCTTCCCGTGGCAGTGGCGGAAGGATATGCCGCTGCCGCAGGGACAGGGGGCGTCCGGGGCGGCGGGACGCAGGATGATGCCGTAGCGGTAAAAAGGCTCCAGCGGGTCGTTTCCGTCGTTGCCACGGGGGGACGCGCCGTATTCTTCGCGCAGCGATTCGACACGGACGCTCAGTTTCATCTCGTCCGCCTCCAGGGAATTGTTGCCCTTGAGCAGCCACTTGGGGACGATGTTGGCATAATCGACGATGGCGGCGATGCAGTCCCGGAACAGGGGGAAGCCGGGGATTTCATCCTGGCGGGACGTGACCGGGCTGAACAGGATTTCCGTGGCGTCTTCATCCAGCGCATACTGGGCGCTCATCCAGATGGTGTGCAGCGCTTTCCGAAGCTCGTCTCCCGCATAGCCGATGCCTTTGAGCATGTCTGTCAGGGCCTGCCCCTCTTCCGTGTACAAGCCGTAGGCGCAGAACGGCGCGTGGCTTCCGCAGGCGGTGGCGTCGGCTTCCAGGACTTTTGCGTATTTGCGGATATGCTTGAACGTAATGCGGCGCATTTGCAGGATTTCCTGAAAATTATCGACGAAAGGGGAGCAGATGTAGTATTCCCCCCTGTAGGTCTCCTGATACAGGTGCAGCAGGGGACAGGCGGAAATCCGGTCGCCGAGGGTGCGGACGTCCGCTTCGTCTTTGAGTGCCTTGAAAAGCTGGTCGATGAAGGTCCGTAACGGCACGACGCCGTAGATGTTGAGCAGCCCCAGGATGAGCCGTTCCAGCCGGAAAGAACCGTCCGCTTCCTTTTCCGCGACCACTTCCGAAACGTGCGGGTGGACGAGCGCGTGGAAACCTGCCGGGACGCGCAGTTCGATTTGTCCGTCCGCTACCTGTCCGGCTTCGATGAAGGAAAGTACCTCCAGCACGGAAGGATAGTCCGGCCGCGGCAACTGGACAAAACAGTCTGCCCCTGCTTCGCACAGGCGCTCCAGCAGGCGCAGGTCCGGCTCCAGCAATCGGGAGAGCCAGTCGCGCGGGGCACCGCAGAGGTAGTCGGCGAGCCGCTTGACGAGGGTGCTTTTCCTTGCGCCGTGCCGGAAAGGGCGGCGGAAATAGTCGAGAATGGCAAAAATCTGCTCCTCGCTGCAGGCGGACAGGATATCGTGGATGCTTTCGTTCATAAGAAAGGT
>JAGAFI010000095.1 GCA_017612675.1 Bacteroidales bacterium | reverse complement strand
AGCGGATTTGGTTCTCGATGTCTTCCTTGGTGGTCATGTCGCTGATGTATTTTTCCTTGTATTCCGCCTCAAAAGTAATCGTTTCCGAGGATTTTAGCAAGAGTGAGATGATTTCGGTGTCGAAATTCTCCGGGGCCTTCTGCATCGTCTTCATGTTTCGGAGCGTGTAGCAGAGCTTGTCGAGTTCCGAGGCCTTGTCCGTGAGCGCATTCGTGCAGTTGGGGAGTTCCAGGAACAGGAACTGGAGTTTATTTGACATCAGTTCTCCGGAAGCGTCTTCCCGGAAGTTGTATCGCCAGAGAACCTGGTCGGAGTCCCGGTGCATGCTGAAGTTGAGGATGCCGATGAAATAGACGGGCGGGAAGTCATAGCGGTGTCCGGCCCCTCGCAGGACCTGCTGCTGGACGGCGAAGGTGGAATTGAAGATGGCCCTTTCGTAGAAGGCGTCCTGGCGGGCGAGCTGCATCTCGACGACGAAGCGCGTCCCGTCCACGTCGGTGCATTCCACATCGATGCGTGCATCCTTTCCCGCCGGGAAGGGGTTGACATGTTCAGGAGATACGAACTCAATGGATTCGATGCAGTGTTCGGGGATGAGCGCCTGCAACAGGAGTTCGGTGAGACGCTTGTTCTTGTCGCTGCCGAAGGTTCGCTTGAACTGCCTGTCCATCAGGACATCCGCATAGCGTCCTATGCGGGGGTCATCATGAAAGTTTTTCATGCGTTTAAGTTTTAATAGTTAAACAATGTGTCTGCGGCGTGGTTCCCGACCGGTGTCTGCAGAAGTTTCCGCCACTCCTGCCGACGCGCAGGGGACCTCCCGCCGCTTCGGATGCAATATTAGGAAATAATCCGGACTTTTGGTAAAAAAGTTCGGGAAAATCACACACGCCGCCCATGCTTTTGAGTAGAAAGCAGGTATGGGAACAAGCACGAAAAAGGAATGTCCGCCCGTGAAAAGGCAGGGCGGGAATTGGTTTTTCGGCAGACCTGACCGAAAAATAATTCCCGACTGCCCGTCACAAATGCCATTCGGGCAATAGGCCAATGTGTTGACAGGAACGAATTGGTGAAGGGTCTTGGCCCAATAGGTTCTGCGACAGACTTGTCAGAAAACGCATTGGGTCTGACCGTCCCGATTTCGCCAACGGGCGCAGGGGGCTTGAGGCCGGAAACGCAAATACAAAAACGTTCTGCCCTTTCAAGCCTTTCCTTGCTGGAAACCGTCTGCCGCTGCGATTCGTTTGTGCGCCGGGTTTTTGCGTGGGGTATTGTTTGAAAATGAAAAAAATCGTACTTTTGCGACCATGATTCCCCATGGGTTGACATATCTTTTCCCGCCTTGTCCTGCGGAGCGCCGGTCCAGTAAAATGGGGGGGGGTATAATCGCCTAAAAATAAAGCACTTACATATTGTTTTCCGCTCGTCCTCTAATCGGGCGGGGGCTTGTCGTGTCCGTTTGCGACCGGAAATTCTGTTTTTCAATTATTATAACGGTATGAAAAAAACTCTTTTGGCAGCCCTTGTGCTGCTCGCGGGAGGCGTAAGTGCCTCCGCCCAGGACATCATCACCAAGAAGTCTGGTGAAGACGTCAAAGCAAAAATCATGGAAGTCCTTCCGGATGCTATCAAGTACAAGCAGTACGATTACCAGGACGGCCCGACTTTCACGATGAACAAGTCGGAAATCCTGATGATTACCTATGAGAACGGGCAGCGGGAAATCGTTACGGCGTCAGCGGCTCCCGCCGCGGTGAATAATGGTGCGTCGGCCCCTAATGGCGGTCGTCTGTATTATGCCAATGCCGCGACGCTTCCCGCCAATGCAAAATACAAGCAGTTGAAACACTATTACCACAAAGAAAATTTTGACGGCAAGTGGGATACGGACCCGTATAGCCCTGCCCGCTGCCTGTGGAACCTGCTGCTGCCCGGCCTGGGGCAGATGACGATGGGCGAAGGGGGCCGTGGTGCCGGCTACCTTGTGTCCTATGCGCTGTGCGAGGGCTTGGCCATCACAGGTAGCGCGTTGGTTAGTACTGCTGGCTATGGTAAATATTATGATAGCGGGCAAGCAACTGCCGGTGCTGTTCTGTTGTCGGTTGGTTCCATTGCCGGCTTCTCCATCTTCCTGTCCTCCGTTTTCGATGCGATGCGGGTGGCCAAAATCAAGGATTTATATGCGCGCGACATGCAGAACCTGGGGATGGCTTCGGTGGATTTCCACCTGACACCTTTCGTGGCGCCCGTGCGGACGGGGTCCGGCTACCAGCCCGCTGCGGGTATTAGCCTGGCGCTGAATTTCTGACATATCGGTTTTATCTCCTGCAAGGGATGGCGCCTGCGGCATGGCCGGGGTGTCGTCCCTTTTGCATTCCGGCAAAAAGATGCAACATGATGGGGCGCAGGGTTGGAGAAACCTGCCATTTGGCGTATATTTGTCTTTCGCTCCGGTGGGGGGCGGGACGGCCCGGCGGCTATCCGGGAAAACTTGCAGACATGCATTATGGAAACGTTGCTGAACAGATTTTTGCGCTATGTCGCCGTGGATACCCGGTCGGACGAGGAAAGTGAAACCCAGCCATCCGCGGCGCGGGAACTTGATTTGCTGCGTATGCTGCGCGATGAGTTGCTGGAGATGGGAGTGGAGGCCACTTTGGACGAATATGGCTATGTGATGGCATCCATTCCGGCCAATACCAGTGTGCAGGTGCCTGCCGTCGGCTTCATCGCCCATGTGGACACTTCGCCCGACGCATCCGGCAAGGATGTAAGGCCCCAGATTATCCCCGATTATGACGGGACACCCATTGCCCTGAAAGGCGTGGACGGCCTTTTTCTGGACCCGGCGGATTTTCCGGAATTGCTCTCTCATCTGGGAGAGACGCTCATTACGACAGACGGTACGACCCTGCTGGGCGCGGACGACAAGGCCGGCGTCGCGGAAATCATGGATACGGTGCAATATCTGGTTTCGCATCCGGAGTTCCGGCACGGGGAAATCAAAATCGGCTTCACGCCGGATGAGGAAATCGGCCGGGGCGTTGTGAAATTCGACGTGGCGAAATTCGGGGCGGACTATGCCTATACCGTGGACGGCGGGGAGGTCGGGGAATTGGAATTCGAGAATTTCAACGCTGCCGCTGCCGTCATCCGGGTCCAGGGACGCAATGTCCATCCTGGTTATGCGAAAGGGAAAATGTTGCATGCCGGCCATGTGGCGATGGAACTGGCCGCGTTGCTTCCCGTGGGGCAGCGTCCCGAATACACCGACGGCTACGAGGGCTTCTTCCACCTGACCGCCATCAAGGGCGGCGTGGAAGAATGTACCCTCCAGTATATTATCCGGGACCATGACCGGCGCCGGTTTGAGGAAAGGAAAGCGCTGATGGCGGCATGTTGTGATTTCATGAATGCCAAATACGGCGCGCAGACCGTTTCGCTGACGCTGAAAGACCAATATTATAATATGCGGGCGGAAAT
This sequence comes from Bacteroidales bacterium, assembly GCA_017612675.1. Lineage (GTDB taxonomy): Bacteria > Bacteroidota > Bacteroidia > Bacteroidales > UBA932 > Cryptobacteroides. The sequence continues at coordinate 943 of JAGAFI010000095.1, read as the reverse complement.
CGAGCCGCATTACCACGTCGTCGAAAAGGCGGTGCGGGCGATGGAAATGGCCGGCGTGCAGCCGAAAATCCAGCCGATTCGCGGAGGCACGGACGGCGCCAACCTGTCCTTCAGGGGCTTGCCGTGCCCCAACCTGTTTGCCGGCGGACTGAATTTCCACGGAAAGATGGAATGGGTGCCGGTGGAATCGATGGAGAAAGCCGCCGCCGTCATCCGGAACCTGATATCCCTGTACGCGGCTTCTTGACGGGGATTGCCCCCTGTCGCGTTGCCGTTGTGTCCGGGGAATGACGCAGGCGGGGCGGGTGATGCGTCGCCCAAAGTGCTTTGAAGGCTTGCCGGAAGAGGTTTTGGGGCCGTCGGCAGGCTTTTTTGCATTTCTTTCCGGAAAAATTGCAAACTTTTTTCAAAAAAATTTGTGCGTTCCCAAAAAATGCTTACCTTTGCATCCCCTTTGAAGAAAAGGGGTAGTTCATTGACAATATTGAGAGAGAAAACGAGGTAAGAAGTAAACGAGATAAAAGTCTGTAATCAGAGAAATTTTTTTTAAAAAAAGAGTTTTTTCGCAGATTACGGGACTGCAATTTCAAAGGCAAACGAGAGAACGTGTTAAAGGGAGCATGCGCGAGCATGATTCCGAGCGCGTGATTCAAGAAGAGAAAGAGAAGAAGAGCGAACGGAGGATGCCTTGGCTTCCGAAAGCGAAGAAGGACGTGGTAAGCTGCGAAAAGCTCCGGGGATCCGCAAACAGGAAGTGATCCGGAGATGTCCGAATGGGGGAACCCGTACGGTTGAAGGCCGTACGCCTGAGCGATCAGGGGCGAACGCAGGGAACTGAAACATCTTAGTACCTGCAGGAAAAGAAAGAAACATCGATTCCCGGAGTAGTGGCGATCGAAACGGGAAGAGCCTAAACCGGATGCGTTACGGCGTGTCCGGGGTT
>JAGAFI010000094.1 GCA_017612675.1 Bacteroidales bacterium | reverse complement strand
GCGCTGGGCGACAAACTTTCCAACCTGCGGGCCATTGCCCGGGATTATGCCGTGCAGGGCGACGCCCTGTGGGCACTTTTCCATGTCCAGGAGCGGGAAGCGCACGCCTGGCATTACCGGGGGCTGGCCGATGCCCTCCGGGATTTGGCCGGCACGTTTGCGTACCGTGAATTTGAAAATCTTGTCAACCAAGTATTTGCATAATGGAACCTGTCAGAATATCCCTCGACGATTACGTCCTTTCCGGCGGCGGGGCCAACGGAGAGAGTTATGACCACAAGCGCGACCCTTCGGTGATGCTCAAACTGTATTTCCCGGGCAAGATCCAGCAGCCGCTGGATGAGATGAATCTTGCCCGCAAGGTCTTCGCCCTTGGGATTCCCACGCCGGAGCCGGGCGAATATGTGGTGACCGAAGACGGGCGTTACGGCATCCGCTTCAAGCGTATCGTCGGCAAGAAATCCTATTCCCGCGCCACGGCGGACGAGCCGGAAAAGGTCGCGCAGTTCGCCGGCGAGTTCGCCGGGATGTGCCGGGAGCTTCACGCGGTACAGGTGGATACCACGCAGTTCGAGAGTGTCAAGGACCGTTATTGTCGGCTGCTGGCGGACAATCCATTCTTCACGCCGGCGGAAAAGGACAAGCTCGGGCGCTTTATCGCGGATACGCCGGACGAGCCTGCCGCCATCCACGGCGACCTGCAGTTCAGCAATGCCATTTTCGTGGGAGACCGGCGCTATTTCATCGACTTGGGCGATTTCTGCTGGGGCAACCACTTGTTCGACCTTGGTATGGTCTATGTCTGCTGCTGCCTGAGTGACGAGGACTTCATCCGCGAGACCTTCCATATGCCCAAATCGCTTTCCGTTAAGTTCTGGGAGTGTTTCGCCCCGGCTTATTTCGGAGCAGACATCCCCCTGCAGGAAATCGAGGCGATGATTCGCCCTTTCGCCGGGCTCAAGACACTTATCATCGAAAGGGACACCCGGCGGCCGATGCCTGAATTCCGCGCCGCATTGCAGTCTGTCTTATGAAAAAGAAAGCCAACAACATCAAGGCCCTGCTCCTCGTGGTCATCGCTGCCGTTACGCTGGAAGCTACGGCGGTGGTGCAGTTTTATTTCTCCCAGAAAGGCATTCAGGCGGAGGCGGACATGCGGGCGGAAGGACAGTTGGATGCCACCCGGAACAAAATCATGGATGTCATCAACCAGACCGAAGCCGCCGTGCGCAACAGCGTCTGGATTGCCCAGTGGTGCCTGGATTTTCCGGACAGCCTGTCGCGCGTGTGCCAGCGCATCGTGGAAGACAATCCCGTCGTGGCCGGCTCCACCGTGGCGCTGGTGCCAGGATACCGCGCCGACCGCCCGCTCTATGCTCCCTATGTATGCCGGAGTGATGCGGACACCCTGCGTTTCCTGTCCCTTGCCACCGAGCAATACGATTACCCGTCCCAGGAATGGTTTACCGCACCCCTTGCGGCGGGGGAGGGCTACTGGTCCGAACCGTATGTGGACGAAGGGGGCGGGGAGATGCTGATGACCACCTTTTCCATTCCCATTCGGGATAAGCAGGGGAAATTCGCCGCCGTGATTACGGCCGACATCTCCCTTGACTGGCTGTCGGAACTCCTCGGCAGCATGCGGGTATATCCAAATGCATACTGTACGATGCTCAGCCGTGGCGGGCATTATCTCGTCCATGCACCCGAGACGGCCGTCACGGATACGACCCGGCATTATACCTATCACGCCACTGTGGAACGCACCGGTTGGGCGATGGCCATCGTGATTCCGGAAGATGACATATATGGCCGGCTGCGTCAACTGGGTGGCATCGTGGGATTTCTCCAACTGCTGGGCCTGGCCATGATTATCCTGATGCTGCGCTCCTTCGTCCGGGGCCAGCAACGCTACCAGGCGCTGGACCAGAAACGCCAGCGTATCGAAGGCGAGCTGCATATTGCGACGGGCATCCAGATGTCCATGGTTCCCAAGACTTTCCCTCCTTTCCCGGAACGGCATGATCTGGACATGGCCGCCACGATTGTTCCGGCAAAAGAAGTGGGAGGCGACCTTTATGATTTCTTCATCCGTGATGAGAAACTCTTCTTTTGTGTAGGTGACGTGAGCGGCAAAGGGGTTCCGGCGGCGCTCGTGATGGCGGTGACCCGTACGACGTTCCGCAACCTGTCGGCACAGGAAGACAGCCCCGGGCGTATCGTGCAGGCGATGAACGACAACCTGTCCGTGATGAACGACAGCAATATGTTCGTCACGTTCTTCTGCGGGGTGCTGGACCTTGCCGGCGGCAGCTTGCGCTATTGCAATGCCGGACATAATCCGCCCCGGATCCTGACCGATGCCATCCGGCCCCTGCCGGTCGAGCCGAACCTGCCGCTGGGCGTCCTGCGCGGGTTCGCGTATCAGGAACAGGAGACGCTTTTCCGTCACGACGATGCCCTTTTCCTGTATACCGACGGACTGACGGAAGCGGAAAACGCCGTGCACCAGCAGTTTGGCGAAGAACGGATGGAACGTGCCCTGCATGGCCGGAAAAGTGCACAGGCACATTTGGACAACATCAAGCAGCAGGTGGCGGATTTCGTAGGGGACGCGCCCCAAAGCGACGACCTGACCCTCCTTTTCATCCATTACCTGTCCCCTGCGCACCACCTTTCCTTGCAAAACGATATCCGGCAGATATCCCTGCTGCCCGCTTTCGTGGACGAGACCGTGCGCACCTTCAAGCTGGACGAATCCCTGTCCGGCAGCCTGAACCTTGCCCTGGAAGAAGCGGTTACCAATGTGATGATGTATGCCTATCCCGCGGGGACGACCGGCGACATTTCCCTGGATGTGTCCGCGCGCTCGCATGCCGTCACCTTTACCCTGACCGACGCGGGCAAGCCCTTCGACCCGACCCGGAGCAAGGAGGTGGACATCACCGCCGGGGTGGAAGAACGGCCCATCGGCGGTCTGGGCATCCACCTGATACGCCAGATTATGGATGAAGTGCGCTATGAGAGACGGGGAGAAGAGAATGTATTGCTGTTAACGAAAAAGTATTGAGATATGGAAGTGAAAATTATTCAGGAAAACGGAACGGTTACGGCACAACTGATCGGGCGCTTGGATACGCCCGCATCCCTGGAAATTGCCCCGCAGATGAACGCTGTCGCGGAACAGGCCGGCGGCACCGTCATTTTGGACTGTACGGAGCTTTCCTATATTTCCAGTTCCGGCCTGCGGATTTTCCTGACGCTGCGCAAGGCGGCTGCCGACAAGGGCGGGAAAGTGCTTGTCCGGGGCATCAACAATGAGATTCGTACCGTATTCATGATGACCGGTTTCCTGCAACTGTTCGAGATTCAATGACGCTACTCGGCATCTTCCCGGTCAGCCACCTGTCCGAAAGCCTCCTGTTGCTGGTGGCGTCGCTGCTGGTGATAGCCGCCGTCCTGGTCGCCAAAGTGGGCAGCCGGCTGGGGGCGCCGTCCCTGTTGCTCTTCCTGCTGCTGGGGATGCTGGCGGGCCCCGACGTATTGGGCCTGCGGGTGGAGGATTATCCGCTGGCGGAGTCCGTCGGGCATTTTGCCATGACCATCATCATGTTCCATGCGGGATTGAACACATCCCTGCAGGAAACAAAACCCGTTATGAAGCAGGGCCTGCTGCTTTCCACCGTCGGGGTACTGATGACCGTGCTGCTGACGGGACTTTTCCTCTGGCGCATCTCCGCCGCCGCCATCGCACTGCCCTTGTTGAGTTGCTTCCTGCTGGCTTCCGTGATGAGTTCGACCGATTCGGCCTCCGTTTTTGCCGTTTTGGGAGAAAAGCAGGTGAAACTCAAAGAGCGGCTGGGGCCGATGCTGGAACTGGAATCCGGCAGCAACGATATCCTCGCCTATATGCTGACCATCATCTTCGTCAAGTTCCTTTCCACGGACGCTGCTGCCACGCAAGGGGGCTGGATGATGTTCGGGAACGGCCTGCTGGTGCTGCTGGTCCAGATTGCCGTGGGCCTGGCCGTCGGGCTGGCGGTGGGCCATGGCGCCAAGTGGGCGCTGGACCGGATTCATCTGCCGGGCTTTGCGCTCTCGTCTATTCTGGTATTGAGTTTCGGTTTTTTTGCCGACGGGCTTTCCTCCCTGCTGTACGGCAACGGGCTGCTGGCCCTTTATGTGACCGCCATCATCCTCGGGAACAAGTCGTTCATTTTGAAATCGAAGGAAATCCGCCATTTTTTCGGCGGGCTTACCTGGCTGATGCAGCTGCTCATGTTCCTGTTGCTGGGCTTGATGGCGCGTCCCTCGCAGATGCTGCCCCTCCTGTTGCCGGCCATGCTGGTCGGTGCATTCATGATGCTGGTCGCGCGTCCTGCCGGCGTGTTCCTGTGCCTGCTGCCTTTCAAGGGCCTGTCGTGGCGGGCCAAGACGCTGGTCTCCTGGGTGGGACTCAAAGGGGCGGGTCCGATTCTCTTCGCCCTCTGCCCGCTGGTGGCCGGACTGGCGCATTCCGACCAAATGTTCAACATGGTATTCCTCGTGACGCTCTTTTCCCTGCTTGTGCAGGGGAGTTCCCTGTCCCGGGCGGCGCTTCTGCTGCGTCTGACCTACCCGGAGCCGCCGGTAGCGGACACTTTCGGCATGGACATCCCGGAAGAAATGGGCAGCCTGCGCAGTCATGTTGTGACGGAAGAAGACCTTGCCCGCGGCACGACGCTCCGTGGCCTGCATCTTCCGCACGGCATTCGGGTGATGATGGTGCGCCGCGGCGAGCGCTTCCTGGTTCCGCACGGCAGCATGTCGCTGGAATGTGGCGACATCCTGATGATTATCATGGGCGAAAGCGATGATGACTGAATATCCTTATATTATAATATGAAAACCATGCATATACAAGAAGAAGCCGCACGCTGCCTGTTATGCGCAGATGCCCCCTGCAGCAAAGCCTGCAAGCATTCCGATCCCGCCCGGGCCATCCGGGCCGTCCGTTTTGGCAATGAAGCCCTTGCCCGCCAGTGGGTCGCCGGGGCCGATGAGGCCGAACTCGAGGCTGCCGAAGCGGCGTGTATCCATTATGACCGTCCCATCCGCATCCGGGAGATGGCCAAGGTGCTTCCCGCCCAGGATGGTTCAGACCGGAAATCCCTGCCGTCCCTCGCCATCGACTTTTGCGGCATCCGCTGCGAGAATCCTTTCTTCCTGG
>JAGAFI010000010.1 GCA_017612675.1 Bacteroidales bacterium | reverse complement strand
GGGTGATGGCATCGAAATGCAGTTCGTCGTACAGCACGCCGTTGTAATTGATGCGGCCGTCGAAAATGCTGACTTTCTGCGGACCGGCACCGTCGGAGATGATTTCAAAGGTAATCTCCTCTCCGGACATGATGCCCACGTCGATTTTGGGTTGCCGGCGTGTCAGGCGCCAGCGTATCTTCTCGTCGTCCTCAGGGGAAATCGTCACCTCTGAGAGCATTTCCTCCAGCAGGGCGGCATTCACCTTGTCGTAGTCTTCCCGGACCGGCGCGACAAACACCCCCGCCATGTCGGCGGCGCCGGGGCTCATCGTCAGGTGGTCCGGACCCTGGGAGAAATAATGGTGCGAGCGGATCCGCGAGCGGAAAATCACGAAGGCGCGGTATTCCCGGCCCGTATAATACAGGTAGAGGTTGAAGCGCGGCTCGATGTCCTCGTCCACATGCGGGGCACATTCCAGCAGGCGGTAGAACAGCTTGGTCAGGGATTTCGACGTCGTGGACTTGAGCGCATAGATGCCGTGCGCATAGTGGTCGTAATGGTACAGGTACGCATCCTGGACCCGGGCGAGGCGTTCGCCGGGATCGTCCAGGAAAGCGTCGATGGCAGCCTCCAGCGGCAGGCGGTGCCGCGGGCAGGCCTGGAAATGCAGGTGATCCGGGGCCGATGCGCCGCTCTTGGGACCATTGTAGAAGACCAGGAAATTGCGGTAGGTCTGCACGAAATCCAACATGTCCGGCAGGTGGTGCCAGATGGCCTGGGGGATGTGTTCGTCCCGGGCGATGACCAGGTGTTTGGAAAAGATCGGATAGGGATTCAGCTGGATGTTGTAACGGCGGCCCTTGCGCCCGTCGAACTTGAGGTGGAACTGTTCGGGCGGCCGGTTGGCGGGGCACAGGAAACAAGGCCTCGCGGCGATGTGGGCGTCATCCGTGTCCGCCGTGGACGAAACGATTCGCCCAGGGTTGTGCTGGATCCGGACTTCCATCCCGTTCACGGTCTCGACGCGGGTCTGGGCATGCTTGAGTGAACGGAAATTGGCCGCGGCGAGGGGCCACACGGACAACTGGTCCGTTACGAATTTGTCGATCGCGTTCATCAGAGCAGGGCTAGGAGTTGGTCTTTGATCTTCTGGAATTCGCTCTCGAAATTCGGGGTCAGTACCCCGGTTCCGTAATTGCGTTCGATCTCCGGGATGCTCCAGAAACGGGCATCGGCCACCTCGTACGGGTCCGGATGGAGACGGAACTGACCCACGACCGCATAGACATTGACCAGTTCCCGCTCGACGGCGGATTCAAAGACGTACGAAGTCAGCAGGGTCGGGTTGAAATCTCGCAGTCCCAGTTCTTCGGCCGCCTCGCGGAACAACGCCTCTTCGAAATACTCTCCATAGGAAACATGGCCCCCGACGGCCGTATCCCAGCACAGGGGGCAGATATCCTTGTCCGACGGACGTTTCTGCAGATAGATCCGGGAGAAACGGTTAATGATGTGCAGGTGCACCACCGGATGCAGCGGCTTGGAACCCGCATGGCAAAAGGCGCGCGGCGCCTGCGCAACGACGCATCCGTCCGTTTCGACGATGGGAAACATTTCGGGATTGCCTTCCACGACGCAACCCTTCAGCAACGGCGCCGGGGACAGCGGGTAAACCAGTTCCAACATGGCGCGCTAGTAATTGATGATGGCCAGTTCTTCCGGCGTGTACAGGAGTTTGTCCACCAGGGCCGGATTTACCTTGACAAGAATCAGGAACACGGCAAGGGCCAGCGCCGCCGCGCCGACGACGGAAAGGGTCGCCACCCATGCCGGATGCAGGGGTTTGCGGGCTTTGGCGGGTTTGACGGCTTTGGCCGCTGCGGGTTTTTCGGGTTTTTCGGCAGGGACAGGTTCCGCGGGCTTGGTTTCCTCAGGCTTGGTTGCTGCGGGCTGCGCTTCTTCGGGTTGCGGAGCGGCAGGCTGCACATCAGCGACTTGCTGAACGGCAGGCGCTTCGGCAGGCTGCGGCTCCGTCGTGCCCGGCTGCGAGAGGGCATTCTTCGGGCGAAGGCTCAGCACGATGTTCTCCGCCGCCGGCCGCGTATGCGACTTCAGCGAAATCGGCTCCAGCCCGAAGCCCTCGGGGAAAATGTCCAGCGACTCGTCCGGAACGAAAAAGAAGGTATTGTCGCGCGTCGCGCGCAGCAGACCCAGGTCAGGCAGGACGACGGTCTTGCGTTCGACCAGCACATCCTTCACCTCGGCGAGAAAGCGCCGCACCAGCGTGTCGGCCGCCGAAACGGACAAATCATTGCTGGCGGCATAGAACTCCCCCAGCAACCCATCCTCTCCCCTGCCGGAGTGGAACGAGAGCCGTCTGTAAGGCGGATTGATCGTATATCCCCGGTCCGAGAAACTGGCCGGCACATTCTCGGCGACAAAAGTCCCCAGCCCCGGCAGCCCCACGGTGTCGTGATCCATGATCAGCTGTTTGATCATCTTGGAGAGCAGAATGACATCCATAATTTGTCCTTTGATTTTCAAAGGTACGAAGTTTTTGCGATTTTTCTTTGCACAATTCAGTTTTTGTAGTACCTTTGTCGTCCGCAAACGAAACTGCGAGCAACATTCCTCCTTAGCTCAGTTGGTTAGAGCACCTGACTGTTAATCAGGGGGTCCTGGGTTCAAGTCCCCGAGGGGGAGCCAAAGCGGACAAATTGGTTGAAAAATCAGTTTGTCCGTTTTCTTTTTCTCCGTAATTGACTGATTTTAAATCATATACAAACAGGAACTCATTCTTGGAAAGAGGTTCAATAACCTCATTTTCTTTATCCCATACAACTCCGTCAGGAAATGCGAGATTTTGAAGGGAGCGCTTGTGTGGCAAACTTGCTATCTGCCACAATTTCAGC
>JAGAFI010000093.1 GCA_017612675.1 Bacteroidales bacterium | reverse complement strand
ATGCCTATACGCCGGAAGGCCGTTTCGGGCAGCGTCCCGACCGCGCCGTCATCGTCTATACCAAAATCCTGAAGCAGTTGTGGCCGGAAGTGCCCGTCGTCATCGGCGGCGTGGAAGCGTCCCTGCGGCGGCTTACCCATTACGACTATTGGGAAGACCGGCTGATGCCCTCCATCCTCGTGGACAGCGGGGCAGACTGGCTCTGCTACGGCATGGGCGAAAAGCCCATGCTCGCCCTGACCCGCGCCATCGAAAGCGGGATGAACCGCCACCAGATGGAACAGCTGCCCCAGTTCGCGTTTTTCCGCAGCGGCAAGCCCCGCGTCCCGGAAGCCCTGGTACTCAGCAGTTTCGAGGAATGCCTGCGCACCAAAAAGGCCTTTGCCCGGAATTTCCACGAAATCGAGATGCAGGCCAACATGCTGCACGCCACAACCCTCATCGAACCGGTACGGGACGGCTACATCCAGGTGAATCCGCCCTATCCCCCGGCCACGACGGAAGAGATGGACAGTTTCTGGGACCTGCCGTTCACCAAGCTGCCGCACCCGCGCTACACAGGCAAGCGGATTCCGGCTTACGACATGATCAAGGACTCCATCATCACGCACCGGGGCTGTTTCGGGGGCTGCAACTTCTGTACGATTGCCGCCCACCAGGGGAAATTCATCCAGTCCCGCTCCGAAACGTCCATCCTCCGGGAAGTGCGGAAACTGGCGGCGATGCCGGAATTCCACGGCAACATCTCCGATATCGGCGCCCCTACCGCCAACATGTACGGCATGGGGGGCACGAACCCGTCCCTATGCGCCATCTGCCGCCGGAAGACCTGCCTGTTCCCCGAGCCCTGCCGCAACCTGGACCGTTCCCATCGGCGCCTGCTCACCCTGTATGCGCAAATCGAAGCCGTCAGAGGGGTGCGCCACGCTTACATCGGCAGCGGCATACGCTACGATTTGTTCCTCGGCCCCGACGGATTCGTGGACGAAAGCGGCCGTACCTACCTGAAAGAAGTGATGCTCAAACACACGTCCGGGCGCAGGAAAGTAGCGCCGGAACATACGGAAGACAAGGTCCTGGGCTATATGGCAAAACCCTCCTTCCGGCTTTTCGAGCGCCTGCGGACGGAATTTGACCGCATCAACCGGGAGACGGGACGGCACACCGAACTGGTCCCCTATTTCATTTCCTCGCATCCGGGCTGCACGATGGAAGACATGCGGAAACTCTCCCGCCATCCGGCCCTCAAAGGCATCTGGATGGAGCAGGTGCAGGATTTCATGCCCACCCCGATGACCACCTCGTCCGTAATGTTCTATACGGGGCTGGACCCCCGCACGATGAAACCCGTTTTCGTGGAACGCGACCCCGCCCGCAAACAAGCCCAGAAATCCCAATTTTTTAAGAAACAATGACGACATCATGAAAGAACTTTATATCCGCCACATCGCAGACCACCTAGAGGTACATCCCTGGCAGGTGGAAAACTGTGCATCGCTTTTCGAAGACGGGGACACCATTCCCTTCATCAGCCGCTACCGCAAGGAAAAGACCGGGGGGATGGACGATGCGACCGTGGCGGAGGTCAAGCACTGGGTGGATGTCTTCGCCGACATGGAAAAGCGCAAGGAAAGCATCTGCAAGACCATTGCGGAGGCCGGGGCGCTGACCGACGCGCTGCGGGCGCAAATCGAAGGCTGCCTCTCCGCCACCGAACTGGAAGACCTGTATCTCCCCTGGCGGCCCAAACGCCGCACCCGCGCCACCGCGGCCCGGGAACTGGGACTGGAGCCGCTTGCCGACCTGCTGTGGGACGGCAAGACCCGTGACCCGCTTGCCTCCGCACGCAGTTTCGTCAAAGGGGACGTCCAATCGCCCGAGCAGGCCCTGGCCGGGGCACGCGACATCGTGGCGGAACGGCTCAGCGAAACGGCAGCCATCCGGGAAGATTTGCGTACACAGTTGCGCCGCAGCCGTATCTGCGCCAAACGCACCCGCGGCACCAGCGAGCAAGAGGCTGCCAAATACAAGAGTTATTTCGATTTCAAGATGCCGCTGGGCCGCATTCCGTCCCACAACCTGCTGGCACTGCTGCGGGCGGAAGACGAAGGCCTGCTGGCCATCTCGCTGGATGCAGATGCAGAAAAAGGCGCAGACAGGGTCTATGCAGATTTCTGCCGCATGCAGTACCACCCCGCCCCGGCGCTTGCCGGGCAGCTTCGGCAAGCCGCCGGCGACGCCTACAAACGCCTGCTCGAACCCTCCATCAGCGGAGAAGTCATCCGGGAAGCCAAGCAGAAAGCCGACATCGAAGCCATCCGGGTTTTCGGCGAGAACCTGCGGCAATTGCTGCTCAGTCCCCCTGTCGGGCAGAAACGGACGATGGCCATCGACCCCGGCTTCCGGAACGGCTGCAAAATCGCCTGTCTGGACGAACAGGGCAACTTGCTCGGCCACACCATCATCTACCCCCATCCGCCCCAGAACGAGAAAGTACGGGCGCTGACCACCGTGCAGGCGATGCTGGAGAAATACCGCATCGAAGCCATCGCGGTCGGGAACGGCACCGCCAGCCGGGAGACCGGGGCCTTCCTGCAAAAGGTGCAACTCCCCCACGGCTGCAAAATCTGGACGGTCAGCGAAGACGGGGCGTCCATTTACAGTGCGTCAGAAGTCGCGAGGAAGGAATTTCCCGACGAGGATGTCACGGTACGCGGCGCGGTGAGCATCGGCAGGCGGCTGATGGACCCGCTTTCGGAACTGGTCAAAATCGACCCCAAGAACCTCGGTGTCGGGCAGTACCAGCACGACGTGGACCAGGCATTGCTGAAAGAGAAACTGGAGCAGACCGTCGAATCCTGTGTCAACGCGGTGGGCGTAAACCTGAACACGGCCTCCGCATACCTGCTCGCCTACGTGTCCGGCATCGGCATGTCCCTGGCGGAGAATATCGTCGCATGGCGCAACGCCCACGGGCCTTTCGCCAGCCGGGAAGCGCTCCGCGACGTCCCCCGGCTGGGGGCGAAGACCTTCGAGCAATGCGCGGGCTTCCTGCGCATCCGGGGTGCGGAAAACCCGCTGGACGACTCCGCCGTGCATCCGGAATCCTACGGCATCGTCGATGCGATGGCCGCCTCTCTCGGCATCCGCACGCGCGAACTGGTGGGCCACCCGGAGCGCTGCGCCCAAATCCAGGCGGAGGATTTCATCAGCGGGCAAGCGGGCCTGCCCACCATCCGCGACATCCTGCGGGAACTTGCCAAGCCAGGGCTGGACCCCCGCGAACAGGCGGCGGAATTTTCCTTCGCCGAGGACATCCACGATCTGGAAGACCTGAAACCTGGCATGGTGTTGCCGGGCATCGTCACCAACATCACCAATTTCGGAGCATTCGTCGATATCGGCCTGCATGAAAACGGCCTCATCCATGTTTCGAAAATGGGTCCGCGGGGCACCGACCCGACCCGGGTGGTCAAGTTGCACCAGCACGTACAGGTGAAAGTCCTGCAGGTCGATTTGGAGCGGGAGCGCATTTCCCTCGCCCTGCTGCCGGACAAGGGCGCCGTCAATCCTGCGTAATCTCTTTTAATTCAGCTCTGTATGCCGTCAGCAGGCGGCTGCGGGAAATGAAGCCGAGATACCGGTTGTCTGCATCCACGACGGGCAGGCGCCACGCCTGCGTCGCCTCGAATTTCCGCATGACCGCGTCCATCCGGTCCGTGTCGTGAATCAGCGCGGGGGCGGTTTCCATCAGGTTGTACACCCGCAGTTTCGCATAATCCCGGTGACGGAAGAGCGCCTGCCGGATGTTGCCGATATCAATGACGCCCTGGTAGCGTTCCCGTCCGTCCACGACGGCGATGACGGCAGCCGTACAGGAAGCAACGACTTCTACCACCTCGCCGAGCGTCTGGTCCGGACGCATCCGCGGATATTTGTCCCGAATCAAGTCTCGGGTATTGAGCAGGGTCAGCGCAGAACGGTCGTTGTCATGGGTCAGCAAGTCCCCGCTTTTCGCCAGACGCTTCGTATAAATGGAATATTTCTCGAAAATGCGTACCGTTCCGAAACTGACCGTCGCCGCCAGAATCAAGGGCAGGAGCAGTGCATAGCCGCCGGAAATCTCCGCAATCAGGAAAATGGCGGTCAGCGGCGCCTGCATCACCCCGGCCATCAGCGCGGCCATGCCCACCAGCGCGAAATTCTGCTCCGGCACCCCCGCCCCCAGCAGGTTGAGCACACGCGCGGCGACGAAACCCATGACCGCCCCGCAGAACAGCGTCGGCCCGAAAGTCCCGCCGTTGCCGCCGCCCGCATTCGTACAGGTCATCGCCAGCACTTTCAAGAGGAAAACCAGCAGGAAGAACAGCGGCAGTCCCCATGGACTTTGCAGCAGGACGGGAAGCAGGGCGCCGCCGCCGACATCCGGACGCCCGTCCAGCAAAGCCCCAAGGGAGTCATAGCCCTCCCCGTACAAAGGCGGGAACAAGAAAATCAGCAGGCCGAGGAAAGCGGCGCAGAGTCCCCAGCGCAGATAGGCGTTCCCGATGCGTGCCAGCCGGTCTTCCAGCCACAGGGTCACGCCGGTAAAATACAGCGAGCAGAAGCCCAGCAACACGCCCAGCAGGAGATAAAACGGGATATTCCCCATCGAAAACGCCGTCGTGGTACAGGGAAACAGGGGCAGCGGCCCCCGGAACAGGCAGGAAATGACCGTGGCGGAGATGGTGGCGAGCAGCATGGGAAGCAGGGCGCTCATCGACATGTTGAACAGCAGAATCTCCATCGTGAAAAGGATGCCGGCCAGCGGCGCCTTGAAAATGCCCGCGACGGCGGCGGCAGCCCCGCAGCCGAGCAGGATGGTCGTATTCCGGTAAGAAAGTCCGAAACGCCGCCCGAGGTTGCTGCCGATGGCCGCCCCCGTATAGACAATCGGCGCTTCCGCCCCCACGGAACCGCCGAAACCGATGGTGACCGCGGAGGTAAGCAGGGACGACCATGTATTGTGGGGCTTGATGCGGGATTCGTTGCGCGACACCGCCAGCAGCACCTTCGTCACGCCGTGCCCGATGTCGTCGCGGATGACGAAACGCAGGAGCAGCAGCGACAGGAGCATGCCCACGCCGGGCAGCACCAGATATTGCCACGGAAAAAGGAAACCGTCAAACCCGCGGTTGAGCACAGATTTGACGATATCAATCAAAAATCCCAGCAAAACAGCCGCAAAGCCGGCCAGCACGCCGACCAGAAGGCCCAGGAAATGTAGTTTTTGCCTTTCGGAAAACTTATGCGTCAGATGCATCCTCATCGCCGCCGTACTGGGCAATGTTGTCATCGGGAAGCGGGCCGGCGTCCACATCATCGCCGCCGGAAGTCCCGGCCACCTGCTCGGCTTCGGCTTCTTCTTCGCCTTCCAGCCAACGCTCGATTTCATCGGCATCGTCCACTTTCACCTTGATTTTAATCAGGTAGATGTCGGTGGGGGTCTCCATGGTGACCGCATAGAAAGGCTCACGCCCTGCAGGGCTGTATTTCGTCAGGTCGTTCAAATAATCATTGAAACCTGCCGGGTATTTCTCGTTGAACAGCGCCAGAAGCTCTTCTGACATGTTCTCGTAACTGACTACATGACGCTTTTTGTTGTCCAACAGCATAGCACGATTATTGTTTGAGGGCACAATATTAAGCATCTGTTTTGAATTTTCAAAGCACGCGGCGGATTATTTCCGCCACCCCTGCCCGGACCGGGAATCCCTACATCCGCGCGGGCAGTTCCATGCCGAGCAGCGCCGTCGTCTTCCGCAGGACGGATGCCAGCGTATCAATCAGCGCCAGCCGCATTTCCTTCAGCGCCGCATCCGGCTCCTTGAGAACCGGCGTATCGTGGTAATACTGATTGAATTCCTTGGCAAGGTCATAGGCATAATTGGCCATCAGCGCAGGCGAATACGCCGCCGCCGCTTCCGCCACCCGCTGCGGATAGGCAGAAAGCCATTGCACCAAGCGCACTTCCTTGGGGCTCAACACGACGCCGTCCTGAATCCGGGCGCACGCTCCCTGTCCGGCCGCCTTGCGGAGGATGGAACAGATACGGGCGTGCGTATATTGGATAAAGGGACCCGTATTCCCGTTGAAATCAATGGATTCCCGGGGATTGAAGAGCATCTTTTTCTTCGGATCGACCTTGAGGATGAAATACTTGAGCGCCCCCAGCCCGATGCTGCGGTACAGCCGCTCCCGTTCTTCAGCGGGGACGTCTTCCAGTTTGCCGCTCTCTTCCGAGGTCGCTTTCGCTTCCTCATACATCTTTTCAATCAAATCGTCGGCATCCACGACCGTCCCTTCGCGGCTCTTCATCTTGCCCTCGGGCAGCTCCACCATGCCGTAACTGAGGTGGAAAATCTGCTGCGCCCAGTCGAAACCGAGCTTGGAGAGAACGAGCTTGAGCACCTGGAAATGGTAGTTCTGTTCATCCCCGACCACATATACATGGGAATCCAGCTTGTATTCGCT
>JAGAFI010000092.1 GCA_017612675.1 Bacteroidales bacterium | reverse complement strand
ATGATGGCCCGCGTATCCAGCCCCTTCATCTCCGCATAGGTGTCCAGTTCATTGAAATAACTGACGCGCAGGGCCAGATAGGTATTGGCGAACAGTTTGACGGCCTCGGCCTCCCGCGTCCCCATCAGCCGCACGGGGACGTCCTCCGCCAGGGCGCCTTCCCGGACGATGTCCGCAAAAGCGCGGGCCGCCGGAGCAAGTTCCTCCCCGTCATACCCGACGATAATCCGGGCGGGATAGAGATTGTCGTAGAGCGCCTTGCTCTCGCGCAGGAATTCCGGCGAAAAAATGATGTTCGGCAGGCTTCCCCGCACCGCGCCAAATTTCTTCCGGACCGCCTGCGTATAACCCACAGGAACGGTGGATTTAATCACCAGCACCGCCGCAGGATTTTCCTCCAGCACCAGCCGGATGACTTCCTCCACATGCGAAGTGTCGAAAAAGTTCTTCTGGGGGTCATAATTGGTCGGCGTGGCGATGAGCACGTAATCCGCCTCCCGATAGGCCGCCCGCGCATCCAGGGTGGCCGTCAGCTGCAGGGGCTTCTGGCGCAGATAGGATTCGATATAGACGTCCCGGATGGGAGAAACGCGCCGGTTGATGGCATCCACCTTTTCCGGCACGATGTCCACCGCCGTCACGCAATGGCGCTGCGCCAGCAGCGTAGCGATGCTCAGGCCTACATATCCCGTACCGGCGACAGCGATTTTCATACAAGCGGATTCTGTGCAGAACAATACCACCCGGCAAAAGCACGCAGCCCGTCCTGCAGGGACACACAGGGCTTGTAGCCGGTTTCCTTTTCAAGCCGCCCGGTATCCGCCCAGGTCGCATACACGTCTCCGGGCTGCATGGGCAGGAACGTTTTGGGCGCGGTGCCTCCCATCGCCCGTTCCAGTTCCGCGATGAAATCCAGCAGCCGGACGGGACGGGAACTGCCGATGTTGCAGATGCGGGCGCGGACCCCGTCCGCATCGGGCCCGGGCTGGCGGTCCAGCACCCGGACGAGTCCCCCGACGATGTCGTCGATATAGGTAAAATCCCGGGACATGTCCCCGTGGTTGAATACCCGGATGGGCTCCCCTTTCCGGATGGCGGACGCAAAGAGCATCGGGCTCATGTCCGGCCTCCCCCAAGGGCCGTACACCGTAAAGAAACGAAGGCCTGAAACCGCCATTCCATAGAGTTTGGCATAGCTGTAAGCCATCAGTTCGTTGGATTTCTTGGTCGCCGCATACAGGCTCACCGGGCTGTCCGTCCGGTCGTCTTCCCGGCACAGCGGCTGCGCGTGCAGGCCATATACGGAACTTGACGAAGCATAGACCAGATGCGCGACATGCTCCTGCCGGCACGCTTCCAGGATGTTCAGGAAGCCCGTCACGTTGTTCAGCAGGTAGGCATACGGGTGGCTGATGCTGTACCGCACCCCGGGCTGGGCGGCCAGATGCACGACGGCATCGAAGTGCGCTTCCGCAAACAGGGCGTCCAGCCGCTCCTTGTCCGTCACGTCCAGTTTCCGGAAACGGCAGCCCGGATACCGGCTGCTTTCCAGCATCGCCCCGCTGTCCACGGCAGCCCGGTCCGGGAAACCGCATTCGCCGAGGCGTCCGTATTTGAGCCGGACATCGTAATAGTCATTGATATTGTCCACCCCGATGACGTCCTCTCCCCGACGGGCGAGGGCCGACATCACGAAAAAGCCGATAAATCCCGCGGCTCCGGTGACCAATACCTTCCTTGCCATGCGCCGCTGCGCAAAACCGTTTACAACCTGCCGTCCACGAGCTTGCGGTCCAGCGTGCCTTTCACGTCAAACACCACGTGCTTGTCCTTGAGCAGCGACAGGATGTCCAACGCCGTGAATTCCCGGTGGGCGACGGCGGCGATGGCCGCATCAAAACGCCGGGCGGGCGGGGTGTTCACCACTTCGATGCCGTATTCGCGGCGCACGCTGTCGGGATTCGCCCACGGGTCATATATCGTAATGGCGAGATTATATTCCCGCAGGGCCTTATAAATGTCGAACACCTTGGTGTTGCGGACGTCCGGGCAGTTCTCCTTGAAGGTAAAGCCGAGGATGAGGATATCGGAGCCCAGCACCTGGATACCTTTCTTGAGCATCAGCTTGATGGTCTCCGTGGCGATATAGGCCCCCATGCCGTCGTTCATCCGGCGTCCGGCCAGAATGATTTCCGGGTGGTAGCCGTAACGCTGGGCGCATTGGGCGAGGTAATAAGGGTCCACCCCGATGCAATGCCCGCCCACGAGCCCCGGACGGAACGGCAGGAAATTCCATTTGGTGCCGGCGGCTTCCAGCACATCGAGCGTATCGATGCCCATCCGGGCGAAAATCTTGCTCAACTCGTTCACAAACGCGATGTTGATGTCCCGCTGGCTGTTTTCGATGACCTTCGACGCTTCCGCCACCTTGATGGTCGGCGCGAGGTGGGTGCCCGCGGCGATGACGCTCGCATACACGTCGTTGATATATTTCCCGATTTCCGGCGTGGAGCCGGAGGTCACTTTCCTGATATTCTCCACGGTATGCTGCTTGTCCCCGGGATTGATGCGCTCGGGGCTGTACCCGCCGTAGAAATCCACGTTCAGCTTGAGCCCGGAAACCCGCTCGATGACAGGCAGGCACGACTCCTCGGTCACACCGGGATATACGGTGGATTCATATACCACGACATCCCCTTTTCCGATGACCCGGCCCACCGTTTCGGAGGCCTGCACAAGCGGCAAGAGGTCCGGATTGTTATCGGCGTCCACCGGCGTCGGGACGGCGACGACATAGAAATTGCAGTCCTTGATATCTTCCAGCTTCGTCGTACAACGGAACCCGCGGGCAAGGGCCGCCTGCAACAGTTCGTCCGACACTTCCAACGTGGCGTCATGGCCGGCCATCAGCGCATCCACGCGCGCCTGATAGCGGTCAAACCCCACCGTCTCATACTTCGTAGAAAAAAGCCGGGCAAGCGGCAAGCCCACGTAGCCCAGGCCGATCACACAAATTTTAGGTTTTTGCATTGTTCAAACAAGTTGATTTTATCGAACAGCTTCGCTTCCGGCTGTCCCATGTGGTGCCGGACGGAAAAGCCGGGAAATGACGATTCCATTACAAAGTTAAGAAAAAATTTTCAATTCGGCAACATGCCGCCCTTTCACACACGGGAACGGCTTTCTACGAGGCCATCGCCCCCGCGAACATCTCCACCAGCGCAGCGATGGACTTGTCGATGGCATAACGCTCGGTGGAGGCGACATACGCCGCGTGCATCTGCTCCAATTCGTGCGGATGCTCATACCACCAGTCGATGCGCGCGGCCAGCGCATGGGCATCCCGCATCGGGAAACGGCTCCTGTCGTCCAGGGCAAACTGTGCGGTGGCGGTCAGCGGCCCCGTTGCAATGACGGGCACGACACCCTGCTGCAGGGCTTCCAGGGCGGAAAGGCCCTCCACCTCGATGACGGCGCAATGGATATAGAGGTCGGCGCGGGCGGAAAGCTCCCGGAGCTCGGCCTGCTGCAGGAAACGGCAAATGGGTTTGTATGCCACGATTCCGTCTTCATACAGAGCCATCGCCTTGGCAAGGACGGCCTCCCGTTCCGGTCCCTGGCCGGCCAGGTAAAGCTGGATGTCATGGGCGTGCCGGGAATGGCGCAACGCCTCCAGCAGGGTAAACTGGTCTTTCTCCCACGCCAGGCGCCCGATGCAGGCCACCAGGAACGGGTGGCTGGGGGCACTGTCGTCAGGACTGGGTTTCCGGATGCAGGGTTCCGGAATGATTCCGTTGGAAATCGTATGCAGGCGCGGTTTGAAACGGAAGCGCCGGAGACGTTCCCGGACATTTTCCGTCGGGCACTGGATGTCGGTACACGCATTGAAGACATAATCGCGCCACCAGCGCAGCAGCGTATGGTTGATGAATTTCCAGTTGCCCAGTCCGATGGAGAAAAAGATATTTTCCGGATGCAGGTGGTAGGTGGCCGTACACGGTACATCGAGCCGGCGGGCGATGTGTACCGTCCGCCACTGAATCACGAAAGGTTCCTCCAGATGCACCACATCCGCCCAGCGGACGGCTTCTTCGATGACCGCTTTTTCCGACTTGGCGAAACGGTAGCCGTGGGCGCGGACCAATCCGTCAAAAAAAGGAATGCGGAACTCCCGCAACGGATAATCCGGCTGCGGCCCCTGCGGGTCGGCATTGCGTCCCGAAAGGACCCGGACATCCTGTCCGGCGGCCTGCAAATGCCGTACGGTACGGCGGGCGGAAGCGGACAGGCCGTTCCCCTGTGCGTAATAATTATTGACGACAAACAGAATTTTCATACTGCTCAATAATTGAATTGCAATTCATCGACATACAGGATGCTCCCGTTGCCCCCGGTAAAAGCATCACCGTAATGGCTGGAGGTCGCTGTAATGACCGCATAACGGGGCGTCGCCCCGCTGCGGTACTGAACCGGGATATCAAAACGTATATAGCCCCCCGTGTCCCGGTTCAGCAGCAGTTGGGCCCGGCCGATGACATGCGGGTCGGTGGCGGCATCGATAAACGCTTCTTCACTGGTAACGATGTGATACGGGGACTTCCAGTCCGTCAGGATAAGCTCGATGCGCCCGACATCCGTTTTCCCGAGCAGGTCCAGGTACGGCTCCTTGGCCTGGTCGATGGCCTTCGGGATGTAATGGCACCAGCCGGACAGACTCCTGGGGCGGTACGGGAACGGGACACCGAACAGCAACTCCGCCCCGGACAGGTTGGCAATGCGCTCGAAGCGCCCGGTAAACAGGTTGCCGGCCACGAAACACCACAGCACTTTCCGGCTCTCGATGCGGGCGGCCGCCTTGCCTTTTCCGGGCACGGCCACATGCTGGCACTCAGGCAGGGTGCCGTTGATGCCCAGTTTGCCGAGTCCGCGGTTGGACGTATCCCAGACCCGCCTGGCCGCGGAAGCATCCTCCGGATAAGGATTCCACGCACCGCCTTTCCTGGACCAGTGGTCAAAGCCCATGTTGTACAACTGAGGGCCCTCCTGGGCGGAAAGACCGCAGCTGCAGCCAAGCAGGCAGATGAGAACAAACCATTTTTTCATTGTACGCTGTCTTTGAAGATACCGGACATCATCCGGACATAATAATCCTGCCAATTGGCCCACGAATGCCCGCCGCCGCTGACATGGTAGATATGCGGCGCATCCTGTTTCTGCAGGAAACGGTGCCAGCCGCAGGAGATGAAATGCAGGATATCCGCACGGCCCGTCATCAGATACCAGACAGGCGCCTGCTGCCGGAAAAGCGCGGCGTTCTTCTCCTTATAATGCCGGTAAAACTCCCGCCGGGGATTCTCCTTTCCCATAGGCGGCCACATCGGCGAGAACACCCCCACATAGCCGAACATGCCGGGATGGTTGGCACACAGGTACGCGCTCTGCATGGCGCCGATGGAAAGCCCCCCGACCGCGCGGTACGCCCCCTCCGGAACCGTCCGGTAACGGGCATCCACAAACGCGACGACATCCTCGCAAAACGCGGACTCCACGATGCCGTCCACTTCGAACAGCGATTCCATGGCATCCTTGAAACGACCGTTTTCGTAGTCGTAGTCGTCGTTGTACTGGTTCATATTGGGCATCACCACGATGGCGGGAACGGCGTGTCCCCCGGCGAACAGGCTGTCCGTCAGGTGCAGCACATTCCCCTTGCGAATCCACGAGGTCTCATAGCCCCGGGCACCGTGCAGCAGGTACATGACAGGATAACGGCAGGACGAAGTATCGTACCCTTCAGGCAGATAGACAATCATCCGCCGCCAATGGGGACCGGGCACGGAACAGGGATAGCGGACCGCCTCCACCCGTCCCCGCAAGCCGGTACCGTCCACCCGCCCGCTCTGGTACGCCGGCGACTGCCGGAGGCGTACAATCCCGCAGGATGACAGCAAAACGCTCATCAGGGCCAGCAATATGAGAGGTTTTCCGCGCATGCTCGGAAGCGGTTGGCAAAGTTTGCAAAGATAACCCAAATTGCGCGATTTTTCAAATCGCCGGCCCGACAATCTTGCCCCCTCGGGCTCCCGGAACACGCGCCAGTCCCCGGAAACGGACAACAATCCGCGAGAATAATTTGTTTTTCAAGCAAACCACCGTATCTTTGCAGCGCCCGGCGGAGGGCGGGACGGAGCTTGCGCAGCAAGCGATGTCGGTAGCCCGGGAGCCGCGGGGACGTTACGGGGCAGAGCCCCGTCAACAAACTGGCGGACGCCAGAACGCGCCAAGAAAAAGGCGCGTCGCAACGCGCCCGGCGGAGGGCGGGACGGAGCTTCTCCGCATGAGCCTATCGGCTTGCCAAGGTCGGGGTACTTAACCGCGCAGCGGCGGGCCAGCGGTATAACAAGGCGCTCCGCAGAGCGCCCGGCGGAGGGCGGGACGGAGCTTGCGAAGCAAGCGATGTCGGTAGCCCGGGAGCCGCGGGGACGTTACGGGGCAGAGCCCCGTCAAACAGTGTAACAGCAACCACTTAAAAAACTGTGTATGAAAGAAAAATTTTCGGCAACATTCCTCCTGATGGCAGTCCTTTTCGTCGTCTGCCTCATCAGTTCCAATCTTTTCGCCACCAAAATCATCTGCCTGTGGGGCATCAACCTCCCCGGCGCCGTCATCATTTTCCCCGTCTCGTATATCCTCAACGACTGCATGGCCGAAGTCTGGGGATACCGCAAGGCCCGGCTGGTCATCTGGACGGCATTCGCGATGAACGCCCTGGTCGTCCTGCTCGGGCAAGTGCTGGTGTGGCTTCCCGCCGCCGCTTTCTGGGACGGAACCGAACATTTCAATTATATGTTCCGGATGGCCCCGCGCGTCGTGACGGCCTCCTTGCTGGCCTTCCTCGCCGGCTCGACCTTGAACGCACTGGTGCTCAGCAAAATGAAAGTCCGGGACGAAGGACGCCGCTTCGGCATACGGGCCATCCTGTCCTCGCTGGCCGGGGAAGGCATGGATTCCCTGATTTTCATGCCCATCGCCTTCTGGGGCACCCCGGTTTCCCTGCTCGCGACCATGATGCTGGCCCAGGTGACGTTCAAAGTCTGTTACGAGATTGTTGTCCTGCCCCTGACCAGCCTCGTCGTGCGTTACGTCAAACGTCTCGAACAAGTTGATGTATTCGACCGCGGAATTTCATATAATCCATTCAAAATAACAGACATAGAATAATAAAACCCGACACACGCGCCGCGATATGGAAAGAAAAGAAGAAGGCCTGCTGGCCCTGGGCCGCAAGACCGAATACAAAAAAAGCTATGCCCCGGAAGTATTGGAAGCCTTTGAGAACCGCCATCCGGACAACGACTACTGGGTGCGTTTCAACTGCCCCGAGTTCACGTCGCTCTGCCCCATCACCGGCCAGCCGGACTTTGCCGAAATCCGCATCGGTTACATCCCGGACAAACGGATGGTCGAGAGCAAGAGCCTGAAACTGTACCTGTTCAGTTTCCGTGACCACGGCGCCTTCCACGAAGACTGCGTCAACATCATCATGAAAGACCTGATTGCCCTGATGGACCCGAAATATATCGAAGTGACCGGCTTTTTCACGGCACGCGGCGGCATCAGCATCCACCCCTATGCCAATTACGGACGGCCCGGAACCCCCTACGCCGACCTCGCCTTCAAGCGACTCTCGGAACGGGAATGACTATTCCTGCGTTCCCTCCTGCGCAATCAGTTTCTCCACCTTGTCGTACGCATCGGCGGGCGCTTTCCACATCAAGGCGATGATGACCGCCGCCGCCAGGCCGAAGATGATGGTGTACAGGAATACGGTGTCCCAGCCGGAAACGTCTGCAATCCGGCCGAACAGGATGCCGGAAATGGCTGTGCTCGCATACCCGAAAACACCCATGATGCCATTGCCCGTTCCGGTGGCATAACGGGTGACCTGCTGGGAAACGCACATCCCGAGCAGAGCCTGCGGGCCATAGATGAAGAAACTCGTGCCCACCAGCAAGGCGAGCGAAAGCCCCGTCGAACTGCTTTTCCAAAAGCCCAAGAAACAGAGAACGGCAAGCACGGTGGCGATAAAGCAGGTCCGGTGGCCTTTCCCCCCGAACACCTTGTCCGTGGCCCAGCCCGCGACCAGCATCCCGAGGATGCCGCCCACCAATTCGCAAATGCCGATGACGGAAGCCGCCTTTGCAATTTCCAGCCCCTTGAACTGCGTCAGGAACGAAGAACCCCAGTCCAGCACCGTCCCGCGCATCACATAGATGCAGAAATTCGTCAGGGCGAGAATCCAGAGATACGGATTGGCATACACCATTTTGCGGACGACACGCTTATACTGGCTGCCGCTGAGGTGTACCTTTCCCCGACCGCTCCCGGCCTCCTGTCCGCGACCGGCCTTGTCCATCTCCTCCACGGGAGGGAAACCCAATTCCGTCGGTGAGTCCTTGATGCCCAGGAAAATGACCGGGACGCCCAGCAGCGCAATCAGTGCCGGGACGAGGAAACACAGGTGCCAGGCCTCATAGCCGAAATGCCGCAGCAGGAAGCCGCAAATCACCACCACCAGGCCGGCGCCCAGCGAGTGGGACGCATTCCAGATGGACTGTTTCGTAGCCAGTTCGGAAGGCTTGATCCAATGCGCCAGCAAACTGATGCACGGCGGCACGCCCATCCCCTGCAAATAGCCGTTCAGGACCCAGAGAGAGCCGATGAGATATGTCAGCGTCAGCGTAGCCTTTCCTTCTGTATCAAGCAGATGCAGAAGTCCGTCCAGTTTGGGGCTGAAACAAATCAACAAATTTACAAGCGCCGAAAGCAACAGGCCCAAGGCCATGATTTTTTTCTGGCTCGTGCGGTCCACGATGATGCCGTTGACGAAACGGGAGAGACCGTAGATAATGCCGTGAATGGTCAGGAATATACCCAACTGCACTTTCGTCAGTCCAAGCTGTGCCTCCATCGCCGGAATCGCGACGCTCAGGTTCTTGCGGACAAAATAATACAGGGCATATCCCAGCATCAGCAGCAGAATGGTCCGCCATTCCCAGCGCGTATAACTTCTGGTCATCGTCTTATCCATGTTCATCCGAATTTTAAGCGCTGCAAAGATAATACTTTTCCAAAAGATTATATTTTCCTATATTTGCGAGGATAAACACAAACATGCCATGATTCGCAGAGATTTCCTCAAGTCCATCGGCACCATTGCAGCCGGCACCGCCCTCAGCGGTCCCCTCCTGCATGCCGCCCCCTCCCTGCCCGGACTCCTGCCCGACGGAGACGTCCATTCACTCAACGACCTGACCCTCCCCATCCGTCCCCTGCGACCGGAAACGGACCGGCAGGTAAGCGTGATTATCATCGGCGCGGGCAACCGGGGCAACGTTTACGCGGACTTTGCCCGGAAATTCCCGGAGCAAGTCAAAGTCGTGGGCGTATCGGACATTTTGGAACACCGGAAATTGCGGATGGCCGGACAGCACAATATCCCGGAGGAAAACCGCTTCGGGGACTGGAGCGAAGTGTTCACCCGCCCCAAGTTCGCCGATGCCGTCGTCATCTCCACCCCGGACAACCTGCATTACAAGCCCTGCATGAAGGCGCTGGCGATGGGATATGACGTCCTGCTGGAAAAACCGGTGGCCCAGACGGCACAGGAATGCAAGGCATTGGGCGCACAGGCCCGCAAATACGGGCGCATCCTCGCGGTCTGCCACGTGCTCCGCTATGCGCCGTACTTCCTCGCCCTGCGGGAGACCGTCCGCAGCGGCGCCATCGGCAAACTGGTCAGCCTCCAGCACCTGGAGCCCATCGAATACGCCCATATGGCCCATTCCTATGTGCGTGGGAACTGGCGCAGTTCCAAGGAAACCACGCCCATCATCCTCGCCAAATCCTGCCATGACCTCGACATCATGCGCTGGATTGTGGACGCCCCCTGCAAGACCATTTCGGCAGACGGCTCGCTGATGCTGTTCAAGCCGGAGAACGCCCCCGCAGGCGCCACGCGCAAATGCACGGACGGATGCCCGCACGAAAGCACCTGCCCGTATTCCGCCCTCGACATCTACACCCGCCGGAAACAGCACCTCGGCGTCTTCGACCTGGACGGGAACCGGGATGCAAAATTCATCGAGCAGCGCCTGCATACGCCACCCTATGACAGTTATGCCCGCTGCGTCTATTACTGCGACAATGACCAGCCCGACCACTATGTCACGGAAATGGTGTTCGAAGGCGGCGTGACGGCATCCTTCTCCATGGAAGCCTTTACCCCATGGGGCGGCAGGCGCACCCGGCTGATGGGTACCAAGGGCTACATCGAGGGCAACGGCAGCCAGTTCACCCTCCGGGAATTCCGCACGGGCAAAAAGGCCGTCTGGGACAAGAAAGTATCCGACATTGCCGAATACCGGGGTGCGGGACACGGCGGCGGCGACCACGCCCTCGTCCGCGACTTCATCGAAGCGGTAGCTGCACAGGATGCCTCCCGCCTATCCAGCACCATCGACGTCTCCATCGAGAGCCACCTGATGGGATTCGCCGCCGAGCGCAGCCGCAAGAGCGGCCGGAAAGAAAAGGTCTGACGCAGCGCAAACATCTCCGGAACCGCGGGACGACCGCGCAAAAAGGCGGCAAGCAGCGCATGCCACAGCTCGAAAGGGCAGATGAAAAAGTGCTTTTCGTCTGCCCTTTCGGGCTTCTCAACCCCCGCTGTCGCGGTTGATTACCTTGGCACCCTCCTTTTCTACATATGTTTTCCAGCAAAATACCGGCAAAAACAACGCATATCATCCGCTGTCAAAAACAGACGCGCCCGGCACTTTCTTTTCCCGAAAAAAATACGTATCTTGCAAGATTGAATCAGAACCCATCACATGGGGGTTCATGAAAGTTGGTTTTGTAGTATATCGAATCTAAAAACAAACGTGAGCCCGCCCGCAACAAGAATGAAGAACAACCGAAGCACTGCGACACGCAGCACATGAATATAGAAGACAAGCGCGTATGAACATCCTGAAATTCGGAGGCACTTCCGTCGGTTCGGCAGAATCCCTCCTCCATGTCAAGCAAATCGTATCCGAGCGTCCCGAACGGATGATTATCGTCGTGTCCGCCCTCGGCGGCATCACGGACCAGCTGCTGCAAGCCGCAGCGCAGGCAGAAAAGGGCGACACCGGCTACCAGGCCACCTTCGAGAACATCCGCAACCGCCATATATCCCTGATTGAAACCCTTTTTGAGGCCGGCGAAAAGCGGGAAGCCTTAACCGGGCGCATCAGCGGGTTGCTCAAGCAGCTGCATGCCCTGTACGAAGGGGTCTGCACCCTGCAGGTTCTCCCGGGAAAGACGAAATGCGAAATCGTCAGTTTCGGCGAGCGGATGTCTTCGCTGATTGTCACGGAGTTGCTGGACGGCGCCCGCCTGCTGAACGCCCTCGATTTCATCAAAACGACCGTGGTGGACGGCAAGACCGTCCTCGATTCCGCCTGCACGGAGCGCCTGGTCAAGGAAACCTTCGCACAATTTGACGGAAAGGCCGTCGTGCCCGGCTTCATCGCCACGAGTTCCCGCACCGGCGAAATCACCAACCTTGGCCGCGGCGGTTCCGACTACACCGCCAGCATCATCGCCGACTCCCTCGACGCGGACTGCCTGGAAATCTGGACAGACGTGGACGGCTTCATGACCGCCGACCCGCGTATCATCAAGACTTCCTACGTCATCGACGAACTCAGTTTCATGGAAGCGATGGAACTCTGCAACTTCGGGGCGAAAGTCATCTATCCCCCTTCGCTCTATCCGGTTTACGCCAAGGACATCCCCATCCATATCCGCAACACCTTCAACCCGGCGGCGAAAGGCACCTATATCCGCAAGCGGGAAAGCGGCAGCGGACGCACGGTCACCGGC
Source organism: Bacteroidales bacterium (assembly GCA_017612675.1). GTDB lineage: Bacteria > Bacteroidota > Bacteroidia > Bacteroidales > UBA932 > Cryptobacteroides. The sequence goes on along the minus strand of JAGAFI010000092.1, from coordinate 10,265 downwards.
ATTTCGTCCATCAGCAACAGCTGCATCCTGACGGTGTCCGCCGCTTCGATGGCCGGCATCATCGGCGTGGACAGCCGCATCTTCTCCGCCCTGGCCAAGGACAACATCAGCGTATTCCTCGTCAGCCAGTCCTCTTCGGAAACCAACATTTCCATCGGCGTGAACGAAGAAGATGCAGACCGGGCGCTGGAACTGCTCAGCCGCGAATTCGTCCACGAAATCGCGGAAGGCTCCATGTCTCCCGTCCAACTGCACAAGAACCTTGCGACGGTAGCCATCGTAGGCGAGAACATGAAACAGAACGCCGGTATCGCCGGCAAGCTGTTCAGCGTCCTCGGGCGCAACGGCATCAGCATCATCGCCTGCGCCCAGGGCACGGAGGAACGCAACATTTCCTTCGTCGTGGAGCAGAAATATCTCCGCAAGTCCCTGAACGTCATCCATGACAGCTTCTTCCTTTCCGTCTATCAGGAACTCAACCTCTTCCTCTGCGGCGTAGGAACCGTCGGCGGAGACCTGCTGGGGCAACTGGCCAGCCAAAGGGAAAAACTGATGCGCGAGCACAACCTGAAACTCAACATCGTCGGCATCTGCCGCAGCAACAAAGGCATTTTCTGCCGGGACGGCATCGACCTCGCAGACTGGCGGACACAGCTGGAGGCGGGAGCGCCGCTGACGCTGGCCAAGATGCGCGACGAGGTCATCGGGATGAACATCTTCAATTCCGTCTTCGTGGACTGCACCGCCAGCGCGGACGTGGCCACTTTGTACCGGGATTTCTTCGAGCACGGCATCTCCGTGGTGGCGGCCAACAAGGTGGCGGCTTCCTCGGACTACGCCAACTATGCCTCCCTCAAGGCGCTGGCCCGCAAGCGCGGGGTCAAGTTCCTTTTCGAGACCAACGTCGGCGCCGGCCTGCCCATCATCAACACCATCACCGCCCTGCGCAACAGCGGCGACAAGATTGAGAAAATCGAAGCGGTGCTCAGCGGTACGCTGAACTTCATCTTCAACACGATTTCCGCCGACATCCCGTTCAGCAAGACGGTACGCATGGCGCAGGAACAGGGCTTCTCGGAGCCAGACCCGCGCATCGACCTGTCCGGCAAGGACGTCATCCGCAAACTCGTCATCCTGTCCCGGGAAGCGGGTTATGAAGTCAACCAGGAAGATGTCGAAGCCAACCTCTTCATCCCCGCCGATTTCTTCGACTGCACGATGGAAGAATTCTGGCAGAAACTGCCCTCGCTGGACGCGGACTTCGAAGCGCGGCGGCAGCGGCTGGAAGCGGAGCACAAATGCTGGCGTTTCGTCGCCAGGATGGAAAACGGCCATTACAGCGTGTCCCTGCGGGAAATCAGCGCCGGCCACTCTTTCTATGTACTGGAAGGTTCCAACAACATCATCCTGCTGACGACGGAGCGCTACCACAAGCATCCGATGCTCATCCAGGGCTACGGGGCCGGGGCCAGCGTGACCGCCGCCGGCGTGTTTGCGGACATCATGAGCATTGCAAATATCTAATACCATGAGAAAAAAAGTCAGGGTCTTTGCACCGGCCTCCATCGCCAACATGGGCTGCGGCTTCGACGTGATGGGGCTCGCCCTTGACGAGGTGGGCGACATCCTCGAAATGACAGCCACGGACGGGGAAGGTATCAGCATCCTCAACGAGACCCGGGTCCCGCTCCCCTCGGACATCGAGCAGAACGTCATTACCCGGGTCATCCGCAAGTTCTTCGCCATGACCGGCCTGCAGGCGCAAATCGACGTGCGCGTCTGCCAGAAAATCTACCCGGGCTCCGGTATCGGTTCCAGTGCGGCCTCCAGCGCCGCCGCCGCGTACGGGATGAACGAACTGTTCGGCGGTCCCCTCAGCGAAGAAGAGGTGGTGATTTGTGCGATGGAAGGGGAAAACCTCGCCAGCGGCGGGTACCACGCCGACAATGCGGCGCCTGCCGTAATGGGCGGCATCATCCTGATCCGGGGGTATGAACCGCTGGATTTGATTCAACTGCCGGTTCCGGGCAATTTCTATTGTGCGATGGTGCATCCGGGCATCGTGGTATCCACGAAGGAAGCCCGCCAGATTCTGCCCAAGGAAGTACCCCTACACGATGCCATCCGGCAATGGGGCAATGTGGGCGGCCTGGTCGCCGGCCTGTATTCCGGCAACATCGGGCTCATCGGTCGTGCGATGCAGGACTATATCGCCGAGCCGCACCGCAAACAGTTCATCCCCGGATTCGACGAGTTGCGGGCCAAGCTGCTGGATGCCGGCGCCATGGCCATGAACATCTCCGGTTCCGGGCCTTCGGTCTTCGCGCTGACGGACCGCCGCGAGATTGCCCAGAAAGCATCGGAAATCCTGCTCGCGCATTTCAACGGACGGGGCATCGAAGCGGAAACCTATGTCGTAAAAGTCTCCAACAAAGGAGCCAAACTGCTGGCACAATGATGTATTACAGCACCAACGGGAAAGCCGCGCCCGCCACGCTCCGCCACGCCGTCGTCAAAGGACTGGCGGAAGACCGGGGCCTGTACGTTCCGGAACGGATACAGCGGCTGTCGCCGGATTTCTTCGCGAATTTCCGGGACATGGATTTCGCGGAAATCGCCTGCCACGTCGCGGATGCGTTTTTCGGTGTAGATATCCCGCAGGAAGCACTGCACCGGATTGTCCGGGAAAGCCTCAGCTTCGACTGCCCGATTGTCCCCGTAGATGCGGACAAATACGCACTGGAACTGTTTCACGGCCCCACCCTCGCATTCAAGGACGTGGGGGCCCGCTTCATGGCACGGATGCTGCGCCATTTCTCCGACGGGGAACTGAACGTGCTGGTCGCCACCTCCGGCGACACGGGCAGCGCCGTGGCCAACGGTTTCCTCGGCGTGGAAGGCATCCGGGTCTTCGTCCTGTATCCGGAAGGGAAAGTCAGCCCGATTCAGGAATGCCAGTTCACCACCCTCGGCCAGAACATTACCGCGATTGCCGTTGACGGGGTGTTCGACGATTGCCAGGCGCTTGTCAAACAGGCGTTTATGGACGCATCCCTGAATGAAGAACGGGCGCTGACTTCCGCCAACAGCATCAATGTCGCCCGTTTCCTGCCCCAGTCGTTCTATTATTTCTGGGCCTGCGCCCAGCTGAAACGCCGCGGTGTGCAGGAAGCCCCCGTCATCTGTGTGCCGAGCGGCAATTTCGGCAACATCTGCGCCGCCCTTTACGCCAAACGCATGGGGCTGGATGTCAAGCGCTTCATCGCCGCCAACAACGCCAACAGCGTATTTTATGAATACCTGCGGGACGGACAGTACCGCCCGCGGCCCTCGGTACAGACCATTGCCAACGCGATGGATGTCGGAGACCCGAGCAATTTCGCCCGGGTACTGCACCTGTACGGCAGCCATGCGGCCATCTGCGCAGACATTTCCGGGGCGACCTACAACGATACGCAGATTGCACAGACCATCCGGGACGTCAAGGCCCGGACGGGTTACCTCTGCGACCCCCACGGGGCCTGCGGCTACCGTGCCCTTGCCGAGGGGCTGCAAGCCGGCGAAACGGGCATCTTCTGTGAAACCGCCCATCCCGCCAAGTTCATGGATACGGTGGAAGCCATTCTCGGAGAGGAAGTTACTGTGCCCGAGAAACTGCTCGCCTTTACGCGGGGACAGCGGCAAAGCGTCCGGATGCCGAATGACTATGCCGCCTTCCGCACCTTTTTACTGGAACATACGAAAAGTCAAATCCAATAACACACACGAATATGAAAGTTGCCATTGTGGGCGCCAGCGGCGCTGTCGGCCAAGAATTTCTCAAAGTCCTGGAAGAACGGAATTTCCCCGTGGACGAATTGCTTCTGTTCGGTTCCGAGCGCAGCGCGGGACGCAGATATAACTTCAAAGGGAAGGAGATTGAAGTAAAGCTCCTGCAGCATAACGATGATTTCAAGGGCGTGGACTACGCCTTCACGTCCGCCGGGGCGGGCACCTCGAAAGAGTTCGCGGAAACCATCACGAAATACGGTGCCGTCATGATTGACAATTCCAGCGCATTCCGCATGGATGCAGACGTGCCGCTGGTGGTGCCGGAGTGCAATGCCGCCGATGCCCTCGTGCGTCCGAGAGGCATCATCGCCAACCCCAACTGCACCACCATCATGATGGTGGTCGTCCTGCAGCCCATCGAAAAGCTGTCCCATATCCGCCGCATCCACGTCGCCAGCTACCAGTCGGCGTCCGGTGCCGGGGCACAGGCCATGGCCGAGCTCCAGCAGCAATACCGGGAAATCCAGGAAGGCAAGGAAGTGACGGTGCAGAAATTCGCCTACCAGCTCGCCTACAACGTGATTCCCCAAATCGATGTCTTCACGGACAACGGCTACACGAAAGAGGAGATGAAGATGTTCAACGAGACGCGCAAAATCCTGCATTCGGATGTGTGCTGCTCCGCCATGTGCGTCCGGATTTCCGCCCTCCGTTCCCATTCCGAAGCGGTCTGGATTGAGACGGAGCGTCCGCTGGAAGTGGAAGAGGTGCGTCAGGCGCTTGCCGCCGCACCGGGCGTCACCCTGCAGGATGACCCCGCGACGAAGACCTATCCGATGCCGCTGTTTACCGGAGGCAAGGATGACATCTATGTCGGACGCATCCGCAAGGACCTCGCCAACGAGAACGGCATCACCCTCTGGCTCTCCGGCGACCAAATCAAGAAAGGCGCGGCGCTCAATGCCGTGCAAATCGCCGAATACCTGATAAAAGCACAAAAATAGCACCCTGACCATGGTAAAGATATCCGAAAAAGCACAGACCATGCCGGCTTCCGCCATCCGCAAGCTGGTTCCCTTCGCCGACGCCGCCAAAGCGTCCGGCGTCAAAGTCTATCACCTGAACGTCGGCGCACCCGACATCAAATCCCCCGACTGTGCATTCCAGGCCGTGGTGGAGAAATGTACCGGGATGCACCACCTGTCCTACACCAATTCCGCGGGCCTGATTGAACTGCGCCGCGGCCTCGTGGAAAAATACTACCGCAAAATCGGCATCGACATCAGCGTGGACGAATTGCTGGTCGAAGTGGCCGGCAGCGAGGCCTTTGCCTGCGCCATGCAGATTGCCGCCGACAAGGGGGACGAAATCATCGTCATAGAGCCCTTCTATACCAATTACAACACCTTTGCCTTCCTCAACGGCATCACCCTCAAAGCCGTTCCGACGGACATCCGGGAAGGTTTCAGAATCCCGGACATTTCCGCTTTCGAGAAGATTCTCACGCCCCGGACGAAAGCCGTGCTCATCAGCAATCCCTGCAACCCGTCCGGAAAGCTGTTCAGCCGCGAAGAAATGCTGGCCATCGGGGAATTCTGCCGCAAGCACGACCTCTTCCTGATTTCGGACGAGGTGTACCGGGAATTCTGTTACACGGAAGAGCCCCATTTCAGCGCCATGAACATCCCGGGATGCGAACAGAACGTCATCCTCGTGGATTCCGTTTCCAAGCGCTACAACCTCTGCGGCTCGCGTATCGGCTGCATCGTGTCCCGCAACAAGGACGTGATGGCCGCCGCGCTCAAATTCGCGCAGTCCCGGCTCTGTCCCCCGCTGCTCGGCCAGTACGCCGCCCTCGGCGCCCTGGACACGCCGCAATCCTATTTCGACGCCACCCGGGAGGAGTACATCCGCCGCAGGGACTGCGCCATCGAAGCCCTGAATGCGATGGAAGGGGTCTATACCCCCACCCCGCTCGGCGCTTTCTATACCGTGGCCGAACTGCCCGTCGATGACGCGGAACGCTTTGCCAAGTGGCTGCTGACCGAATACCGGCTGAACGGCGAGACCGTGATGATTACCCCCGCCGCTTCCTTCTACAAGACCCCGGATGCCGGTCGCAAACAGGCGCGCATCGCCTATGTGCTGGAAGTGCCGGAACTCCGGAAAGCCCTGCATATCCTCGCAGAAGCCCTGAAAGCCTATAACGCATAGCATCACGCACCGCCCATGACGACCCGATGGCTCCCCGTGCTCGCGCTCGCCTTTGTCCTGTCTGCCGGCTGTGACAAAAGCGGTCCCGTACCCGACGCAAACCTGCCCAAGGCGGATTTGCTGGACATCGCGTTCCTGCCCGACGGCACCGCAGAAGACCGCAGCCCGAAAGGAATGCAGGTGGAAACCGTCCCCGGCATGCGGCTGACGACCTATGCCAACGCCCGCTTCGGGCGGCAGGCCGCCCATTTCTCCAACGATTTGGGCTCCACGACCGGGAACAGTTATTACAAAATCGACTACAGCGCCGACGATGCCTTCAAGGACGCCCTTGCGGACGGCCACACGTGGGAAGCCGTCGTCAGCATCGGAGAGAACCCGGCAGGGATGGGCGAAATCAAGTTCTTCACCGCCACCCAAAGCGGCGGAACGGGATTCCTGGTCTCCAACGCCGAGCGGGGCAACCGTTTCAGTTTCATCCCCAATACGGGAAGCTGGAACTGGGCGGAAAGCGACACCCAGCCCGTGGCCGGACAATATTACCACCTGGCAGGGGTGTTCGACAATGAAAAGGGCGTTTCGCAGATTTACGTGAACGGCGTCCTGCAGGGAAGCGTGGAGAACTCCTCCGACACGTTCAAGCACGCCAGCGCGGGCTACCAGTACATCGTCATCGGCGGCGACCCGGGCAGCGGGGGCTGTACCAATGCATGGAATGGCGACATCGTCCTCGCACGCATCTACGACCAGGTCCTTTCCGCCGAAGACATCGCCGCACTGGCCAAGTCGCTTCCGCTGCCGGAGCAGCCGGAAACGCTGCCGGATATCAAGAACCTGCAATTCCTGGGAGATGCGACCGTCAAGGCCGGCTGGAAATACAAATTGTACGGCTACGGCTTCCAAGAGGGCGACGCCATCCGCCTGACCGGAGCAAAGGCCACTTTCTCCCCCGCAACGGTATATATGGAAGACCACCTCCGCGTCACCCTGCCTGCCGGCATTACCGAAGGGCGCTATGGCATTTCCTTGGTACGGGGACGGGAAGTCTGGCCCCTCGGGTCGGTGAACCTGACCCTGACACAGGCGGAAGCACCCGCCGAAACCCGTGTCATCGCCCACCGGGGCGCATACAAGACAGCCGGGCATCCGCAGAATTCCATCGCCGCCCTCCGGGCAACCGCTCCGCTGGAGATTTACGGTGCGGAACTGGATGTCTGGATTACCCGGGACGATGTCGTCGTCGTCAACCATGATGAGAAATTCCCGGGCGACGACCACGCCATCCAGGACGCTTCCATGGCCGACCTTGCCGCGGTAACCCTCTCCAACGGCGAACCGGTTCCCACGCTGGAATCGTTTATCACCACCGCCCGGGAACTCGGCCTCCGGCTCGTCATCGAAGTCAAGAAGCAGAACGCCTGCAGCGACAAGACGTTCACCGCCGCCCAGAACAACGAAAGGCTGGTGGACGCCTGCGTCGCGTTGGTAAAGAAACACGACTATGCCGCCCAATGCGACTGGATCGGCTTCGATTACGAGAGTTGCAAGCGGATTGCCGCGGCCCTGCCAGGCTCCTGCGTGCAATACCTCAACGGCGACAAAACCCCTGCCGAGTGCCATGCAGACGGGCTGCGGGGCATCGACTACAAAGAAGCCGACCTGAAACCCGAATGGATCCGGGAAGCACACGGGCTCGGAATGGTCGTGAACGTGTGGACGGTGGACAAGACCCGGAACATGCTCCAGTGGCTCGGCTACGGCGTCGATTTCATCACCACCAACGAGCCGGCGCTCTGCAAGGCCCTGATTGGCAAAGCATTCATAGAAAAGTAAGGGCCAGCGCCTCTTCAGTATGAAAAAAAGCATCGCTCTCCTCGCCGGACTGCTGCTCTGTGTCCCCCTCCTGCGGGCCCAAAGCAAAGCGGAAGCGGCGCAATATGCCCGTTTGCAGAAAAAGCCGGCGGTGAAGGCCGCCGAAAAATTCCTCCGGCAGTTCCCCGCTTCGGTTTACACGGGACAAGTCATGCGCTGGCGGGACTCCCTCCTGTTCTACGCCCTGTCCCCGGAGGACGCCCAAGGGGTGCGCGCATTCGCCCAGGCACATCCGGATTCCCCTTTCCGCGAGCAGGCCGCGGCACGCATCAAAGCCCACAATACCAGTCCGGTCAGCCGGGAAGAGGCCGGACAAACAGCCGCCACGGCAAGCGACGTGCCCCTGCTGGACGCCATCGGCTGGCGCAAGGACAATACCGACCGCCTGCTGGCCCTGGACGCATCCTTGCAACTGCATATCCTGTCTCCCGCCGGACAACGGGAAACGACCCGCACCCTGCCCGTCCACAGTTTGCAGGAAACACCTCCCCCGCCCTCCCTTGTCCTGCCGATGGAAATCATCGCCCCGCTGGAAAACCGCTATTACCTGCATTTCGGCTATTGCAACGGCGAGGAGGAATATGTCGAAGTCCTGTACTTGCCGGATGAGGACATCCTGCACCAAGTCCTGTTCTATGGCAATCCGCTTCCCCGCGCCCAAGGGGAGGCATACCGGATAGAAGGCCAGTGCCCGGAAATGATGGAAGGGCTCTCCCCCACGGCGGAAGTGCGCTGGCTGAACGGACGCATTGCCGAAAACCCGTCACTGGTCGCCATCTCCCGGGCTGACTTGCTGACGGACAATGCCATCCGGTGGTGGATGGAGCGGAATGCCCAGGCCCGGCAGCAGCAGACCGCCAAGCTCACTTTCGGACAACTCGATCCGGCATCCTCCCTGGTATCGGCCTATAAGAAAGCGGCGAAAGAAAAAGGGAAACGCGGCGCCGCCGCCCTGCTGGACATCCGGGGTTACACCGTCATCTGCACGGGAAATGCCCAAGGCGAATACACCCTCGTCTGGTGCGAGCCCCTCTGCCGGAACAAACGGCGCGACCCGTTCCTGAACACCATCTATTTCGACAGTGACGGCACCACCCTGCACCTCTTCTATTACAAGGGGAACCGTACTTTCAAACGGAAAATCTCCCTCACCTCCCAGACCCTGCGGATGCAACCCTGAGGACAGACAGGCAGGTCACATGGACAATATCTGCATCTGCCGGCGTTTCAGCGCAGTCAAGATGCTTCTTTCCACCATCGGGGTAAATCCGGTGAAAGCCGTTTTGGCCTTCAGCTCCTTCAGGGGCATCTCCAGCAAGAGTCTGGCCAGGCCCAGCGGAAGCCAATTTTCATTCACAAAATCCAACCTGTCAAAGCGTATGTCCAACCAAAGTGCCCATGTCAGATTAGCAAACACATTCATAACAAAGCGAATCTTTCGATAAGTTGCACAATTGCAGCCGCATTAACCTCATTCAAAACAGCATGGTTTCCTGTTTCACAAAAGCATGGCGAAAACCAAACAATCTGATAACCATTCTCTCCGGCAATTTCTAAAACTTTTTCAACGGTTCCTCCCCGCGTCCGGCAAGCAGTAACGATAATCTTACAACCGGAATTAATCAATCGCTTCAAGTTTCCCTCATATATCTCGTTACCATAATCTCCAAAACTTGTAAAACCAATCAAGCCCCATGGAGTGTCTATATGCTCACAGACATCTCCTTCGTCAGTATCTTTCGCTGGGTCGCACAACTTTTTGTACGCCTGTTTAATGGAAGAGGATTTTCCGCAAGAAGCATGTCCCCGTACAACAATCATAACTTTCATAAAATTGTCGTTTTAAAAATAATGTATCATACCATGCACCATGATTCGCGTCGCATGGTTAACGCGAAAAAACAAGATTCCGCCACTCTGGAACAATTTGAAAACTTGTTGATTTACATATAATTATTATTTCATAACAGCGCGGACAGATTGCCCGTAGCTGCGGTAGTAGCTGTTCCTGTACACTTCCGATGAACTGAAGGACACGCAGTACGCGTTGTACGGGGTGTCCGTATCGAGGGAAGACGACCAGTAGTAGCAGTAGGACCCCGCAGTGTACAGGGAACTGTCGTCCCGGTAGCCCGCAGCGGGAAGGAAGATACTATTGCCCGTCTTCTTGCTGGTGACCTTTCTTCCGTTTACGCCGTTCTGCGTCGTCCATGTCCAAGTGCAATTGCTGGCATTCAGGAGCTCCGTCCACTCTGCGTCCGTCGGCATACGCCAGTTGCCGCCCCAATTGGCACGGGCCGCGTCATCTGCAAGGTCGAGGACGGTCTTGTTGTCCGTATAACCATTGTAACCATAACTGGACTTATTACAATACTTGGTGAGGGTGGAATATGAACCCTTGCAATACT
>JAGAFI010000009.1 GCA_017612675.1 Bacteroidales bacterium | reverse complement strand
TGCAGGGCGACGGCAATCTGCGGGGGACGGAACGCTGCCGGCGGGAATATGTCTGCGGCATCGTTATCGCCATCTTGCGCCCGGGCCGGCGTCCTGTCGATTGCACCCGGGCCGCTTTTGCGCGCAGAAGCCGCTGCTGGCGCCGGGCTCCGTATCTGGTACGCCGCCTGGTCCTCGCCGTGTACCGCCGTGTCCGTTTTCTTTGATAGACAGGAAAGAAAGAATATGAAAGCTAAAACTGGTTTCACCCTCCGCCCCCTGGGCCGTGAGTTTATCCTGACTGCCGATAATATCCAGCAGGTGAATTTCAACAAAATGATTTCCCTGAACGAATCCGCCGCGTTTCTCTGGCGTTCCGTGCAGGGGATGACGTTTACCGCGGACACCCTTGCAGACCTCCTGGTCGGGCAATACGGCATCGACCGGGAACGCGCCTTGGCGGATTCCGAAAATATCATGGGCAAGTGGAAGGAAGCGGAGATTGTTGAAGAATAACCGCTGATGCGCCCGTTCCGTTCCTGCCTTCGCGGCCTGTGGCAGCTGCTGCGCTCCTTGCGTGGCCGTGTGGCGGTGTCCATCTTCATCGGCTTGCTGGCCGTCAGCGCATCCCTCGCGTTCGTCTGGATATCCAAACGCATCGTGGACATCGCGACGGGGACACGGGCGGATGCCGCGCTCGCACCCCATGTCTGGGGGATGGTCGGCATCATGGCCGTGCAGGTGCTGTGTGCCGTCGCCGCCCGCTATTGGAACGGCTTGTTGTCGGTTTATGCCCGCAACCGCACCCGCGCCGCCGTTTTCGGCAAAGTGATGCGGAGCGTCTGGAGCGGGCGGGAACGCTTTCACAGCGGCGATGTCGTCAACCGCCTGGAAGGGGACATCGACTTGGTGGTGGATTTCCTGTGTACGACCCTGCCCGAAGGAATCGTTACCTTCGTCCAGTTGCTCGCCGCTTCTGTCTACCTGATTGTCCTGGCTCCGGACATGGCGTGGATCCTGCTGCTGATCATGCCGACTGCCGTGTTGTGCAGCCGGTTGTTTTTCCGCAAGTTGCGGGCGCTTACCAATGAGATTCGTGCGGACGACAGCGCCGTGCAGGGGCTGATGCAGGAAAACCTCCAGCACCGGGTACTGGTCAAGACGACCGGCTCCCTGCTGCGGATGCTGGGGCGTCTGGACCGCCTGCAGGCCCATTTGCAGGGAAAGACCGTCGAGCGCCTGAATTACGGGGCCGTTTCCCGGGGATTCATGCAGCTGGGCTTTGCCGCGGGGTATGCCCTCGTGTTTTTCTGGGGCGTGTTCGGCCTGCGGGACGGCACGGTTACCTATGGCACAATGGTGGCTTTCCTTCAGTTGGTGTCGCAGGTGCAGCGTCCCGTGGCGAACCTGGCTTCCCAGATTCCCGCATTCATCCGGGCGCTTTCCTCGCAGGACCGCCTGCAGGATCTGGCGGATCTGCCGCTGGAAGAAGACGGGGCGGATATCCGTTTGCCGGGAACACCCGGCGTCCGGGTGGAGGGGCTGTCTTTCTCGTATGACGGCAACGATACGACCGTGCTGCGCGACCTCGATTTCGATTTCAAGCCGGGGACGATGACCGTGGTGCTGGGAACGACCGGTTCCGGCAAATCCACACTGGCCCGGCTTATCATGGCCTTGCTGGCGCCGGATGCGGGCCGCGTCCTCCTGTACGGGGAGGGGGGAGCGGAAGTGCTTTCTTCTGCGCGTACCCGCTGCAATTTCCGTTATGTCCCGCAGGGAAATTCCCTGATGAGCGGTACGATTCGGGAAAACCTGACGCTCGCCTGTCCGGATGCACGCGAAGAAGATGTGCGGGACGCCTTGCATGTCGCGGCGGCGGATTTCGTCTATGATTTTGCAAACGGGCTGGATACGGCCTGCGCCGAAGTAGGAGCGGGTTTGAGCGAGGGGCAGGCCCAGCGGATTGCCATCGCCCGGGCACTGCTTTCTCCCGGAGGCATCCTCGTCCTCGACGAGGCGACGTCCGCCCTGGACGGAGAGACGGAGACCCAGTTGCTCCGCCGCCTGTCCGGACGCTATCACGGCAACGTGACCATTATCTGCATCACCCACCGTCCGGCGGCGACGGATTATGCGGATGCCGTGTTAAAAATTGGCTGATTTCCAGATTTCGCTGTCGGTAATCAGGCAGGCTTCCACGCCGTCGTTGCTTTCCACGAATTTTTTCGCTTCCTCGAAGCCGATGACCATGAAATAGGTCGCGAGGGCGTCCGCCCGGGTGGCGGTGGCCGCGACGACGGTGGCGCTCAACAGGTTGTGCGTGACGGGATAACCGGTTCTCGGGTCGATGGTATGGGCGTATTTCCGACCGTCCCGGATGTAGAATTTCCGGTAGTTGCCGGATGTGACGATACCGTGCGGGGCACCGTCGGATTTCCAGATGCCGCTGATTTTGGCCCCCGGCGTTTCGTTTCCGTCTTCCGGTGTGTCGATGCCGATGCTCCATTCTTTCCAGTTCGGATTCAGCCCTTCGCAATAAATCTCCCCCAGGTCCACCAGCATGTCATGCACCCCGACGGAGTGCAGGTAAGCAGCGATTTTGTCACAGGTATATCCCTGGGCGATGGCATTGAAATTCAGTTTCTTTCCTTCCCTGCATTCGGCCATGGCACGCTCGATGGCTGCCGGGGAGGGAAGCGAGTCCGCCGTAAAGCCGAAACCCCAGATGTCGAACAGCGGTGCCGCCGCGACGTCGAAGGCCCCGTCCGTCAGCTTTTTGCAGGCCCTGGAAATGGCGAGGATTTCATCGAAACAACGGTTGGTCGGGACATCCTCTCCCGCATTCCGGCGGCTGAGGATGGAATTCTTGTTGTACCCGGACAGGGTCGTGTCGATGAGGGTCAGGATGCTGTCAATGGCGCTTTGCACCTGTCCGGCACTGACCCGGCACCCGTCCGGATTGTATTTGACGGCATATTCTCCTCCTTGCGCATATCCGCGCAGGGTTACATAGGCATGGGGTTGGCAGCCCAGCAGCAGGCCGCAGAGAACCCAGATTGGCAGGCGTTTCATCATCCCGAAAGTATTTGCGCAAAGGTAATGGTTTTTTGCCCGAAAATCGCCATATTTGTAACGGAACTTTTATGGCATGAAGCGCAGCATCCTATATCTGGCCTTTTTCTTCCTTTCTTTGGCCGCCTGCAAGAAAAACGACGGGACCCTGACGTTCCTGAGCGGCACCCTTACCATTGACAGTACGCCCGAAGTGTGTCTGTATCATGCTCCCGGCGAGGTTTTCTTCTTCCGCCCCGGCGGTTTGCAGGCTTCCGACGGAACGCCCGTCGCCTATTATTTCACGGACCCGCTCTCGGGGACCAAAGATACCATCATGACTGCCGCGCATCCCGGGACCGCATATCGTTATGAAGTTCCGGATGTTCTGAAAACGCTGAAAATCAACTGTGTCGGATTTGCCGACGGCTCTTCCAAGTATTATACGACTTCCGCCTCGTGTACGTTTACCGTCGTGGATTCCACGCTCAACAGCGGTTCCCTCCGCGACTTTCCGGCGTATCCGGAAGATGTGGAAGAGACCTTTTTCGGTACGTCCTATGCGACGGCCCGCATCGGGGGACGTTGCTGGATGCGCCAGAACCTTGCGCATGTCACGGCAACGTCGGGGATTCCGTATGAGGCCAGTCCTGTCATGCGGAAAGTGTTCGGCGGGTATTACACGTGGCGGGAGGCGCAACGTGCCTGTCCGGACGGCTGGCGGCTTCCTTCCGAAGAGGACTGGATGGATTTGGCGCATGCCGCCGGTGTACCGGAGCCCCGGGCCTTCGAGCCGTTCCCGTCCGGCGCGGGTGCGCTGATGGGGCAGGCGACGTTCAACGGGACGCGCCTGTGGGATTTCTACCGGGAGGTCAGCATCACGGATGCAAGCCATTTTTCCGCCTTGCCTGTCGGGTACGCCGTTCTGGTGGAAGATGCCGCGCCCGTGTTCGCGGACATGCACGGCTATGCCGCCTTCTGGACCGCGGATGAACAGGACGGGCAGGGGGTGTACCGTTACCTGACGGGCCGCTCGGACGTGGTGCATGTCGCGTTGGCGTCGAAAGACGGCCTGGCCCTTTCCGTCCGCTGCGTGCGGGACGTGGAGATGCCTTGATTCCCGCGCCCTTCCGGGGCGTTTTTCCAGAGATTATTCTTTGTTCTTGCTGTCCATGCAGATGGTGACCGGTCCGTCGTTTATGAGCGATACCTGCATGTCGGCCCCGAATGTTCCCGTACCGACCTGCTTCCCGATGGCCTCGGACAGGGCCTGGCAGAATCCTTCATACAGGGGAATGGCTTTTTCATGCCCGGCTGCGGCGACATAGGCGGGACGGTTCCCCTTCTTCGTCGCGGCCATCAGGGTGAACTGGCTGACGACGATGATATCGCCTCCGGTCTGCAGGATGCTGCGGTTCATGACGCCTGCCTCGTCGTCGAAAATCCGGAGCCCGGCAATCTTTTTCACGAGATAAGCAATGTCCTCCCGGTCGTCTTTGTGGCCGATGCCGACCAATACGAGAAGCCCCGGTCCGATGGCAGATTTCGTCTTGCCGCCGATGGCTACCGATGCCGACAAGACCCGCTGGATGACTGTTCTCATGCCGGCAAAGGTAGCGCCTGTTTTCAATTTTTCCAAAACACTTTCCCCGGGCGGGGCCTTTCCGTTCCGTGAACATGGCCGTCCGGTCGCCGGGCGGAGGCTTTGGGGCTGCCGTGCCCTGCCGCGTGAGGATGCCCGCCGCCGGAGACTGGCTCTTCAATGGTAGGTGTAATTGTGCAGATACAGGTAGTATGGGGCATGTTTCCCGACATCGGAGATGTCGGCGGACGGGGGCCAGATGATGGAGGGGTTCAGGAAATTGAGCAGGCTGAAGGCATTGCCGAGCCGGCAGATGTCCGCCGCATCTCCGCCGAAATGGCTGGCGGGTCCGTAATAGGCCCCGTCTGCTGCGCTGCCGGCGAGGAACGTCCGGTTCTGCGAGGCCTCGCACCAGGACGTGACGTCGAATACATATTTCCCGTACCGGGCTTTTGCACCGTATCCGTTGAAGCATACCTGCATCTCTTCGAAGTCCCGGATGCAGCAATGCTCATCGTGCAGGGGATTCCAGAACAGGGCGTTGGTCAGGGCGGGCCAGTTCTCTTTCCGGCTGGCCACGGGGTAGGGGAACGTGCTGGTGAAATTGCGCGCCACGGGTATCTTGTCTGCATCCATGCACCAGACGGGTACGAGGTACCAATGCCCGTCGCCGTCCCGGCGGATTTTGCATGCGATGCCGAGGTGGACGATGAGGTGGAAATGCAGCAGGGCGCTGTAGAACAATTCGCCGGAATGCCGGTTCCGGATGTGGTAGCGCAGCCAGCCGGGGCCTCGGAAATCCCAGCGGGCGGCGGCGCTTTGCCAGGTCTGGGCGTCCAGCACCGTATGGATACATGCTGCGCCCGCGCGCAGGTGCAGGGCGGCGGCCCCTTCTGTCAGGTAGGTGGCCCCGTCGTATTCCACGCCTACATAGCGGATACCTGAGCCGTTGTCGTTGCGGAAATGGCAGCTGTTGTCGCCGAGGACGATTTCCTCATTCTTGCCGGCAAAATCCCGACAGATGAACATGTAGTTGTCGAATTCGCGAGTCTCGTCCTCCGTCCATCCGAAAGGGTCGCGGACGAGAAGCCGGAGCGTCTGTCCGTCCGTGCGGTACCGGGGGCCTACGAGCAGGTATCCCTTCCCCTGGGCGCTGGCATCGGCGACGGATTCCCCGTTCTCCCCGAGGAGCCGCGTCACCTGCAAGCGGATGCCGCCGTCATCCGGCTCCGCCTGCACGTAACGACCGGTCATCGAATCTTGCGGAACCGCCTGCAAAGCGAGCAATTCGGCATACAGCGCTTCGTCGAAAGCACTTCGGGGCAGTTCCTGTTTGTCTTTCGTAAAATACAGGGGGGAAATGCGTACCGGGTTGCCGTCCATCGAGAGGGGAATGGTTGGGTCGGACGGCTGCAGTTGGAAGTCCGGTTCCAGGACGGTCAGTTCGCATTCGCGGAAAAACTGCCGCTCCGTTCCGTTGTACAGGCGGATCCGGATGTCTCCAGGCCCTGTGCAGTACAGGGTGTTCTGCGCCCCGGTGGCGGATGCGAGGCGTCCCGGTCCGCTCAGTTCCCATTCGTACGTTCCTTCCAGGCCGCGCCCGCCGAGCGGGACGGCTTGCGCGATGTACGGACGCTTTTCCGGGATATCCAGGAACGGGATGCTGCGGGGACGGATGCCGATGTCGATTTCGAGGTTCTGCCCGGTCTCTAGGTTGTCGATGCGCAGGATGCAGTGTGTTTTCGGGGAGGTGAAGTCGTTGAGGAATCGTACGTCGATGCGGGCGCTGTGTTCCGTCGCCTGCATGGTGAACGTGAACAGTCCGCGTCCGTTCCGTTCCCGGAGGGTGTGCTGCCAGTTTCCCGTGCCCAGGACCACCGGCGTGGGTTTGCCGCAGCTTTTGCCGTTTCCGTCGAATTCGTATGGGCAGAGGCTGGCTTGCAGGGAGGTGGCGGCGTTGCAGAAGAACTGGTCCAGCAGGATGCTGTTCTGCAGGTCGAGGTCGCTGAAGAAGCCTTCCTGCTCCCGGAACGGGGCGGTCCAGCGGTAGGACATGTGGTGGACCTGCCCGCTGAAACTGACTTTCCACCAGCTTTGCTGCGTGGCTTCGGCGATGCCGCCGGCACCCAGTCCCAGCGAAATGGTGTAAGTGGCATCCCGCCGGAGGTTGAAATCGTCCGTCGTGTTGGCGCCCGGACGATAGGACAGAATCCAGTCAGCACCGGAACTGCGGGCTTCGCAGCAATCTGCCGGATGAAAATAGCGGAAGCGGATTCTCGCCCCGGCGTAGTAGTAGCATCCGCCGGATTGCCAGAGCCCGTCGGATTCCTGCGTGAAGAAGTCGTCAAATTCCTTGAACCAGTTTTTCCCGTTGTACACGAAACCCGCGCAGGCGACGGGGCCCGCCAGTTGCCCGTTTCCCGTCGGACTTCCCTTGGTCTCCCCGGCAAAGCCCCATGGCCGTTTGTCCGGTTCCGGGGCCTTGCTTTCCTGTATGCAGCACGCGATACCGATGCGGAGCCGCTCCGCTGCGGGTTGTGCTTCTTCCCGCAGGCAGGCGGAGGACAGCAAGGACAGCAGTCCGGCCGCCCATGGCAACAACAGGCGTTTCATATGCCGGTGACAGGAAAGCTGCTCCCGCCCCAGTCGCCCACGCTGATGTGGATGACGGCCTTGTTGAGGTCGAGCAGGACATGGACGTCGTCCAGCGGCCGGGTGCGGGCGTCATACCATGCCTGCCGCATCATTTCGCCGAGCGGAAGGGTCTGCAGCAATTGGCGGGAGGCATCGTACATTTTCAGTTTCAGGGAATAATCCCCCTGGCGCTGGAGGCGGAAGCGGTACAGCGTGCTGCCTTCCGCCTGCGCTCCCTCCAGCGGACAGGCATACGGTGCTTCTGCGGCGTCGAGCGTGAAAATGTCCACCTGTCCCCAGATACCGTTCAGGATGAACAACTGCCCCTCCTGTCCGCCGATGACGGTCAGGTAAACCGTGGAGAACTCTTTTTCGGGACTGCCGCATACCTCCCCGGCATCTCCCCGGACTTCTTCGGTCTGCACGAAGGCGTAGAGGGAGTCTGCCTGCCGCCCGTTTTCCGCCCGGATGATATCTTCGTCGAAAACCATGTGCCCGTATCCGGCGATGGCGCTGACGGTCAGCGTTCCCCGCGGGACGGCAATCTCGCAGCCTGCCCCTTCCAGTTCGGCGCAGGGGACGAGTTGCTGGAAAACGGTGCCCTGTTCCGCGTGCCGGATGGAAACGAGGGCCTTCCCGCCGGTTCCGAAAGGCTTTTCGCAGCGGACGGTCAGGAAAGCGGGGCAGTCCGTCCGCCGTTCTTTCAGGGTGCAGGCGGGCAGGCACAGGGCGCAGAGGCAGGCCGCCAGGGAAGAGGGGGTCTTAAAATTCATATTCCTGGGAATAGCCGGTGCTCCAGTCGCTGACGCTGAGCGTCGCGCCTATGGCCACGCGCTCGACGATGCCCGGGGGCGTGTCGGCACCGGGGCCGTAAATCCGGATGTCCGTAAAACAGTAACGACAGTTGGCGTCCAGCGTGCCCAGCGGGATGCCGTAGTAATTCGTCTTGCCGTCCAAGCTCACTTCAAGGGTCAGGTAGGTTTCCTCCGCCGTGTCGGGGCAGCACCAGAAGTAGTGCGGCGTATTGTAACTGGCATTTCCGGTGAGCGTTCCTTTCAGGGACGTGTCGCCGACCAGTGCCGCCGCCGTTCCGAGCGTTTTGGCATCGGTGCCGGAATATGCGCCGTTGTGGTAGTAGCACTGCGTGGCGGGCGGTTCCAGTCCGAGGGTGTATTTGCCGGGCGCTTTGTAGAGGTACAGGGCATTGAGGCGGCAGTTGGCCTGCTGGTAATAGGAACTGGTGAACGCCCCGGTGACTTTCCGGACTTCAATCTTGGATGCCGCGCGCCGCAGCGTGATGTCGAGGCTCTTTTCGCCCTGGGAGAACACTGCGGTGGCGCCGCCGGCCATCGGGATGGACTGGGGCGTATAGTCTTTCAGGTCCGTTTCCAGGGCCTGCAGTTCGGCGAGGGTGGAGACCTGTTGCAGGGAAGCCGGATAATTGGCGACGGCGTAGCAGGCGAATGCCTTGCCGGTGCGTACCCGCGGGATGTCCACGGCGCCGGAACTGCCGTTCAGGGTGGCGGAGCCATAGGCTTCGCAGATGCCGCTTTCTGCGTCGAAGACCAGCACCTGTGCCGTGTTGATGCGGTTGTCTTCCCCGGCCGATGTGGCCTTTGTCAGGAGACTGTTGGACAGTTCGATGCGGACGTTTGCCCATTCTTTTTCCGGGGACATGCCGCCGGTGTGGGCGGGGCTTGCCTTTTGGCAGGCGGGCAGGGCGCACAGGGAGGCCGCTGCCAGGAAGAAAATTTTGTTTTTCATGGGTATGGGATTGGTTGTAAATGATAAAAAGTCAGAAGACATACATGATGGACAGGAGCAGCGTATCGGGCAGCAGGAAAAATTTGACGCCCCGGTCGGTCACTTTTCCGCAAAGGGGACAGGCATAGGCCGCATAGCGGGTGAAACCGCTCCAGAAGCCCAGCCCGGCGTTGATGCTCCAGGCGTGGTCGAGGCTCCAGGCATAGCCGCCCGAAAGTCCGATGCCGAAAGCATCTCCTTCTTCCGTCCGGCGGTTTCCGAACAGGCCGCCCCGGTTGTATTCCTGGTACTGTGCCTTCGCGCCCGCCCACCAGCTTTCATAGACATACCAGGGCCACCAGCGGACGCCTGCCGAATAGGTTTGCATCCGGTACTGGAACTGCCGGGCCGGGTCTCCGGCGTGGAATGTCCACGGGTTGAAACGTCCTTCGGCCTGGATGCTCCAGTGCCGGTCGGCGGCATAGCTGATTTCCGCGTTGAGGGTGCCGAGCCCGAGGTAATCTGCCGCATTGGTGGAAAGGGCCACCACCTGGGCGTTTGCGCTCCGGCAGGCGAGAAGGCAGCCCAGCAGGAACAGGAGAAGCCTTGTGGTCATGGGATTCGGAATTCGGAGAGGTTCTGGATGCCCGGGATGCCGTAATAGGCTTGGACGATGTCGCCTTTCAGGTACACCATGCGTCCCAGCAGCTGGGGATTGTCCACGAGGTTGAGGGCATCGCGGATGTCTCCTTTCGACAGCTGGACGGACAGGCACTGCTCCTTGTCCTTGCAGGAGGATTTGGCGGCGATGGCGATGTTGGTGCGGGAGGTGAACGGAGCCGTGAACGAGCATTTGCTGGAAGACAGGTCGCCGCCTACGATGTAGCCATAGACCCACACGTCTTCTTCCCCGGCTTTTTCCTGCGCCTGCGTGACGCTGTAGGCCTTTTCTTCCGTGCCGGGAGCGTCCCCGCCGCCGATGGTGAAGGATCCGGACAGGTAGGTGCGGGTGGTATCCACCTGGATGTGGATGCTGCCGCTTTCCTGGGCATTCGCGGCCACGGACATGGTGACGGTCAGGATTTGTGCCGCTTCCAGGCGGCGCGTAAACAGCGTGGTTTCCCGTCCGCCGTCGGACAGGACGGCGGAAATGTTGCCGGTCTTGAAATAGGCGGTGCGCGTTTCGGAATATCCGTACAGGAGCTTTCCGCCGGCGGAACGCAGGAATATCAGGCCGTCCGGGTAGGCGGTCAGGAATTCCGGTTTCATCCGGATGCGCATCCCGCAGTTGAGTTGCGCGCAGCAGAGGGTGACCTCCATCTTTTCGCCGGCTTTCACGACAACCACCTGCGTGTCGCCCCATTGGGGACAGTCGAACAGCGGTTCGTCGAATTCGCAGGAAACGGCGGAGACGGTGTAGTTTCCCGCCGGGACTTCCATGGATGCGGGCGCCGCCCCGAAGCTCCCTTTATAAAGGGTGTTGCCGGAGGCGTCGCTGACGTGCAGGATGAAGGCGTTGGTGTCCGGGAGGGCAACCGCGGCTTTCGTGGTGGTGAAATCCGCCTCCTGAAAATGGATGCGGAGGGTTCCTTTCCTCCCGTCCGGCATCATCAGGCCGTCGCAGGAGAGTGCGAGGAGCGCACAGGAGAACAGCAGGAAGAAGTTTCTCATAACCAATTCGTTTTGTGCTGCAAAGGTACGGCGGGAAATGGTCGCCGTGCACAAAAAATCCGTGAACCGGCCATAAGAAATCCGGATTTCCGTGATTCTTATGCAAAAAGGATTTTTAATCGGGCTGGCGGCGTTGGAGAGGGTATAAAATTCACGAAGTACCCGCATCACTGCGAATACTTCGCTACTTAACCTAAACTTAAACTATGAAAAACTTCATTGCAAATATACACGATTTTTATTATGGAACAAATTTTTTTGGAATTTTATCCGCGAAATTATGCTTACCTTTACGCAAAATTATTTTTGATATGAAAAAACGCTATTTTATCCCGCTCCTTGCGCTGCTTCTCGCTTGTGCCGCCGGCTGCAAGCCCCAGCAGGAGGAACCTTCGTTCATCCATGCCACTTATTCTGTCCTTTACCGCCTTGTCCCGGGCGAAATGGCTGTCAAATACCAGC
>JAGAFI010000091.1 GCA_017612675.1 Bacteroidales bacterium | reverse complement strand
GTATGAACGTTTCGAAGCCGTGACCAGTTACATGCACCGCATATTGAACGTCTTGTATTCAAGGACAGAAACCGAAAAAAACTGCACCTCTGATATGGTGGACGAGGCTATCGAGTTCATCATCAGGCTTTCTTCAGATACTTATGAATCACTTTTCTACCAGATGCCGGAAAAACAGCGCCTGCTTTTCCTTTCTATTGCTCAGGAAGGCAAAGCCAGTGAGGTTACAGGTGGAAAATTCATTAAAAAACACAAACTCAATTCGGCAAGCAGCATCAGTGCCGCACTAAAGGGCCTGCTGGAAAAAGATTTCATTACAATGGACAGAAATGTGTATTCTGTTTATGATCAGTTCTTTGTCCTTTGGCTCAAATTCAAAGGACTGATTTGAAGATTCATTTCCATATTTCAGCAAGAGGCCCCATTCTTTCAATAACAAACAGCATATGAAGACTCTGCATTTAGACAGTTTTGAGAAGGAAATCAATGACAGGATTCTTGAACGTGGCTGCGAGTATTATCTGGAAGGCAGGGTGGAGCCAATCCCTGGCGATGTGGAGGATTGTCTTTTTACAGTTGAAGGCTCAGAAAGATACCATGTCCGGCTTTCCATACAAGGAAATGAAATCCAAGATTATGAATGTGACTGTCCCTATGATATGGGGCCGGTCTGCAAGCATGTTGCAGCCTCGCTGTATTATTTGAGATCTGCCTCGAAAAAGGAATCGTCCAAAAAGAAAAAGACTAAGAAGAACGCCAACCCCTACGAACAGCAGATTCTTTCTGCTATTGATTATGCCTGTTATAGAGGCTATATCGACTGGAGAGGCGCCAAAGAACTGGGAGAAACCGCTGAAGATATGCTGGAAGATGCGGAATCGGCATTTGAATATGGCAATTATCGCCTATGCATGGATATCATCATTCCCGTTATGATTCACATGTGCCATGCTTTGGATAATGCCGACGACAGTCATGGAGACATCGGCGAACCTATTCGCATGTCCTTTGACCTTCTCATGAGAATTGCATGTTCGGATGATCTCGATTCTGCAACCCGGAATGGTCTGATGAAGTTTTGTTTTGAATCGTTCAAGAATAATACCTTCGGTTCATTCGACTGGCACTTGGGCATGATGGAGATTGCTTCACAATTGGCCGATAGCCGCAAAGAGGCCGATGCAATCATTGAATTACTCAATGAAACCTGTCCGCCAGTATCAGACCCCGATAGGGATTATCACAAGAGTTATCTCCACGAACATGCAATGTCGTTGATACTGTCTCTGATGAAACAGTATTATTCTAGTGAAGAAGCCAGATCTTTCCGCAATAACCATCTTGAATTCAGGGCATTTCGGGAGGAGGCCTTAAGGGTTGCAATTGCCGATGGCTGTTATGATGAGGCAAAAAGATTAGCTCTGGACGGAATTGAATTGGATGCTAAAGACAAGCCTGGACTTGTTTCTTTATGGCAAAACTTCCTCTTGCATATCGCTGTATTACAAAAAGATACAGAGTCAATTATCAAATACGCAGAGATATTGTGGCTTAAAGGACATCCGTATTATCGGCACGAAGATGGAGAAACGGTCTATGACTACTACTCACTTCTCAGAGAGACCGTGGGTGAAAAGGATTGGCCCCAGTATATTGAGGTGTTTGCCCAGAGATTACGAAAGGAATCGTCCTGGTTTCGAGATTCCTATGCCGATTTATGCATAAAAGAAAAGTGGTGGGATAAGCTTCTCGATTATGTTGCGGAACAACACGACGCCAGGTATATCAAAGCGTACGAAAAGTACCTGAAGGCCACGTACCGGGACAGACTTGTTGATTTATATCGGGATTTTGTCTATCGGAAACTTGAGAAGGGCGTTGGTAGAAACATATACCAAGAAATCTGTTCTTATCTCAGACATATAAAAAGACTTGGACGTAAAGATATCGTTTTGGAAACAATTGCCGATTTGCGCTCGAAGTACCCCAGACGCCCAGCCCTGCTGGATGAACTTGATAACGTATAAACGCAAGAACCAGCTCAATGAGCTGGTTCTCAAAACTTTTGTAGCGGAGGAAGGACTCGAACCTTCGACCTCCGGGTTATGAGCCCGACGAGCTACCAACTGCTCTACCCCGCGATGTTTCATTGGCAAAGGTAGGGCTTTTTTTCGAAAAAACAAAAAATTCGACGGCACACGAGGCGGATTTGAAAAGGATTGCGTACATTTGAGGGATTTTCCGGGCGGTCGGCCAGGCAATGGCCGGCAAAAAAAGGCCCCACAAAAACCGCCAGACCAAGAGCACGATGATTTCCCTGTTTCGAACCTTATTCCTCACCTTGTTGGTCGTCATTTCCGGCAGTCTCCGGACGGCCCTTGCCCAACCGGTCATCGGTATCTCGGCATCCGTCTCCCAGAACGGTACCATGCGCCTGAGCGCAGATTACGCGGATGCCGTGCGGAAAGCCGGCGGCATTCCCATCGTCTTGCCGGAAGTACGCAGCGAGGAAGAGGCGGACAAGCTGCTGGGGCTGGTCGATGGACTGGTCATGACCGGCGGAGCCGACATCCAGCCCGCATACTACGGCGAAAGCGTTTTGTCGGAAACGGTGGAATGCGTCCCCGTCCGCGACAGTTCCGATTTCCTGCTCGTACGGACGGCGCTCCGGCGCGCGCTCCCCATCCTCGGCATCTGTCGGGGGGCCCAGGTTCTCAATGTCGCACTGGGCGGAAGCCTGTACCAGGATTTGCCAACACAATGCGGCGTCCGGCACTACCAGCGTCAGCCGGACGAGACACCCAGCCATCCGATTCTGCTGGAACGGGGGTCCTGGTTATACGGGATTCTCCAGCGGGACACGCTCGCCGTCAATTCGTTCCACCACCAAAGTGTCAAGCGGCCCGGAAAAGGCGTGCGCATCTGCGCCCGCGGACTGGACGGTGTCGTAGAGGCCTTCGAAGGGGAACGGATTATCGGTGTCCAGTTCCACCCCGAGAAACTGATGGCGGGCGGGGATGACACGTTCCTGCCCCTGCTGCAGGATTTCATCCGGCTCGCCGGACAACCAAAGAGCATTGAGCCGTGACAAAAAGATTCCCGGCGGCCGCCGGGAATGACGGAAAAAGCTGTATCTTTGCCCCATCGGAAAAATGCACATCAGAAGATAAAAAAACGCGCACATGAATAATTTCGTCAAAACAACCCTTGCCGTCGTATGCGGTCTCATTTTGGTATGGATTCTTTCCGCCATCATCGGCATCGGCCTGCTGGGCTCCCTGATTGCAGGCTCTTCCGGAAAGCCCGTGCTGCCGAAATCGGGCGTACTGAAAATCGACATGTCGAAAATCGTCATCACGGAGCAGTCCGAAGACAATTTCGATTTCGCTTCGTTGGCGACGACCGGCGGGGACGTCAGCACCCGGAACATCGGCCTTTGGGAAGCATTGCGGGCCCTCGACCAGGCCGCGAAAGACCCCGCCGTCCAGTTCATCTACCTGAAAACCGACGGGAACACGACATCGCTCGCCGCCCTGTCAGAGTTCCGCCAAGGGCTCTGCAAATTCCGGAAGGACGGGGAAAAAGCCATCGTTTCCTATGTCGAAAACCCGGGAACAGGGAGTTATTATCTCTCTTCCGTCGCAGACAAAATCTACATGACCCCGCACACCGGCGCCAATTACATGCTCAACGGCATCAGTTCCAGCCTGATGTTTTACGGAGACATCCTGAAAAGACTGGGCATCAACGTGCAGCTGATCCGGCACGGCAAGTTCAAATCTGCCGGGGAAACGTTCACGCGGGGCGACATCAGCCCGGAAAACCGGGAGCAGATGCAGGTGCTCGTCAATTCCATCTGGCAAACTGTGGCGGGGGAAATCGCGGAAAGCCGCCACATCACGACCGAAGCGCTGAATGAAACCATCGACGGGCTCCAGCTCTGCCTGCCGCAGGATTTCATCGACTGCGGACTCGCGGACGAATTGCTGGACCGCAGCGCCCTGGCGCGCAAACTCGCCGACCTCTCCGGGGTGGATGACTACGAGGATGTGGACATGATTGATTTTGGCGATTACCTCGATGCCAAGGAAACCAAGTCCCGGCGCAGCAAGAAAATCGCCGTCCTCTACGCCAACGGGGAAATCGTGGACGGGAGCGACGGGACACAGGTTGCGGGCGACCGCTTTGCCGCACTGATTGAGGACATCCGCCAGGACGAGGATGTGGAAGCCGTCGTGCTGCGGGTCAATTCCCCGGGCGGCAGCGTCCTCGCATCCGAAAAAATCCGCCAGCAAATCGACTTGCTCGAGATTCCGCTGATTGCCTCCTACGGCGACTATGCCGCATCCGGCGGGTATTGGATTTCCTCGGGCTGCGACAAGATTTACACAGACGCCGTCACCCTGACCGGCTCCATCGGGGTATTCAGCATGATTCCCGAATTCAGCAAGCTGGCCCAGGACAAGCTGCACATCGGCGTGGAAAGCATCTGTTCCAACAAACACGGGGACATGTTTTCCCTGATGCGTCCCTTCGACAGCGCGGAGCAGGCCGCCCTGAGCCGTTCCATCGAAGAAGTGTATGACCGCTTCACCTCATTGGTAGCCGCCAAGCGTCCGCTTTCCAAGGAAGAAGTGGACAATCTCGGACAGGGACGCGTCTGGACGGGGGCGGACGCCGTGGCAAACGGCCTTGCGGACGAAATCGGCACGCTGGAAGACGCCATCCGCTATGCGGCGGCGGCAGCGGGAGACGAGGACTTGTCCAACTGGAAAATCCAGGCCTATCCCGAACCGCAAACCATCGCGGAACAGTTGCTCGGACAGCTCGGGCAGGGACAGGAGGACGATTACAGCATCCTGCTCGGCAAATACTACAAAGACATCAGAAGCCCGCAGATGCTGGCCCGGATGCCCTATACGCTTAAATTCCAATAAGATGTTCATCGTTCTGGAAGGGCTGGACGGCGCGGGGAAATCCACCCAGGTCGGGATGCTCAAAGCATTCCTCGAGCGCCGGACATCCCTTCGCTACATCCATTTTCCGCGTTACGACGCCCCCGTATATGGGGAACTGATAAGCAAGTTCCTGCGGGGTGGTTTCGGGGCCATCGGGGCCGTACACCCGCAACTGGTCGCCCTGCTTTTCGCAGAAGACCGGCACACTGCTGCCGCCGACATCCGCGCCGCCCTGCAAGCGGGGCAGACGGTTCTGCTCGACCGCTATGTCTATTCCAACATTGCCTACCAATGCGCAAAGCTGCCGGACAGAGATGAAGCGGAAGCGCTGCGGAAATGGATTTTGGAGACGGAATACGGCGATTTCGCCCTCCCCCGCCCCGACCTCAACATTTTTCTGGACGTTCCCCTTTCGTTTGTGGAACAAAACCTGTCCCGGCAACGGGACGGGCAGGACCGGGCCTACCTGCAAGGTAGCCACGACATCCACGAAGCCGATTTGACATTCCAGCGGCGGGTGCAGGCCATCTACCGCCGGCAGGCCGAACTGGACCCGGCTTTCATCGCGGTGGATTGCGCCGGACCGGACGGGGCGATGCTTCCCCCGGACGAGATATTTTCCAAGGTAAGGACCATCTATGAAGGTCGTTAGGCGGGCATTCGGGGTACTGCTCGGATTCGTGTTCTTCTCCGCCGGGTTCCTCAAACTGATGGACCCCGTCGGAGCGGGCCTGTCCATGGAAGCCTACCTGCATTTCTTCCGTCTGGACTTCCTGCGGGAAGCGGCCAAAGCCCTTGCCGTCACCGCTGCAATGGGGGAAACGCTGCTGGGAGCCGCCCTGCTGACCGGTGTCTGGCGCAAAACGGTCGGCGTGCTGACCGCCTGCGTGCTGGCCGCGTTCACCCTGCTGACCGCTATCCTGTGGATGGGGAACCCGGCAATGGACTGCGGCTGTTTCGGCGAAGCCATCCACCTGACCCACACCCAGACCTTCCTGAAAAACCTCGTGCTCTGCGGCCTGTGGGCCCTCGCCTTCCTGCCGCTGCGTGCGACGGGCACATGCAAGAGAATCAAATACGCGGGCTTCGGCCTCGCCGCCGTTTCCGTATGCCTGTTCTGCCTGTATAGTCTCCTGTCCATCCCGATGGTGGATTTCACCGCATTCCGGCCCGGAAACGAACTGCTCCGCCCGGACGGCGACACGCTTCAGGCGGAAGGGGCCCCGCTGCTTTCTTTCTGCGATGCGGCACAGAACTATGCGGACGAGCGCGCCACCGACGGGAAAGTACTCATCGTGTCCGTCTATGATACCGGACGCATGACGGCAGCGGCGTGGGAGCGTATCGCCACCCTTTTCGAAAAGGCGCAGGAAGCGGACCTGACCCCGCTCCTGCTGCTGGCCGGCAGCGTGGAAGAAGCAGATGCCATCGGCAACCCCGTCCTGCAAAGCTGCTGCTATTTCGCCGACCGGCGGAGCCTGATGGGCCTGAACCGTTCCAACGGGGGCGCCACGTATGTGGACAACGGGCTCATCGTGGCCAAATGGGCGGCCCGCGCCCTCCCCGACCGCGGACGACTGCAAGCCCTGGCCGGGCAGGACGCCGCAGCGGCCCTGATAGACGGAAACACCCCGTCGCGCCTGCGGCTGCAGGGTTTCCTCCTGTATGTCTTTGCGGTGATGCTGTTGTTGTAAGGAACGGCTTCCGGACGGCTATTCTTCCATCAGGTACACATCATCCCCTTCAGCCGCGAAATAAAAATGCTCCCGGGCGAATTTTTCCAGCGAGTCCCGGTTGGTGGACAGCAGTTTGATCTGTTCTTCCAGCCGGCTGTTTTCCCGCTGCAGGGAATCAATCCGCTCTTGCTGGGCCCGGATGGTGAAACCGGCCTGCACCCAGCGGATGACGTTATCTTTTTTGATGAACAGGAACAGCACGCAAAGCACCGTGGCGATGATGACGAAACGCAGGAAAGAACGTTCCTCTTTCCAAGGCCCGTCCTTTTTTCTGTTCCATATTTCCCGAAATTTTCCCATTTGTACAAAAATAGTTAAATTTGTGGAGTTATAAAGAAAAAATTTATGAAACCCACGCTTCTTGTGCTGGCTGCCGGAATGGGCAGCCGTTACGGCGGCCTCAAACAAATGGACGGTTTGGGCCCGAACAATGAAACCATCATCGACTATTCCATATACGACGCCGTACACGCCGGATTCGGCAAAATCGTCTATATCGTACGCGAGTATTTCCTGGAACAGTTCAAGGAATCCGTCGCCGAGAAATACAAGGGCGTCAAATGCTAGGACGGGACAGAACTCGTCTTCGAGTTCGTCACCCAGGAACTGGACAAGATTCCCGCCGGATTTTCCTACCTCCCCACCCGGGAGAAGCCTTGGGGAACGGCCCATGCGGTGTTGATGGCCAAGGACAAGATTCACGAGCCTTTCCTCGTCATCAACGGGGACGATTTCTACGGACGCGAGTCCTTCCGCATCGCCGGAGACTGGTGCCGCGCCCATGCGGATTCGCAGGGAATCTATGCCATCATCGGTTTTGAAATCGACAACACCCTGAGCGAATCGGGCGGCGTGTCCCGCGGCATCTGCCACTATGACAGCGACCACCAGCTGATTGACGTCGTGGAACACCACAACGTGATGATTGAGGCGGACGGCAGCCTGAAAGGCGACAACTCGGAAAGCGGCGAGCGCGAACAACTGCAAGCCAAAGACCTCTGTTCGATGAACATGTGGTGCTTCACGCCCGACTATTTCGCAAAGAGCGAAGCGGTCTTCCGGGAGTTTTTGGCGCAGAACAGCCAGGAACCCAAGAAAGAGTTCTACATTCCCTTTGCGGTGGACCGCATGATTCGGAACGGGGAAGCCCGCTGCGAGGTCGTCGGGACACCATCCCGCTGGTTCGGCGTCACGTTCAAGGAAGACCGGAGCGGCGTCGTGGCCAAGTTCGCGGAACTGGCCGCACAAGGCATTTACCCGTCTCCCCTGTATGGCGCGTAGGGGCAACCTCGACATCCTTTCTTCCTACAGCTGGTACACGCCAGGCCCGGGAGGTATTCTGGCCCTGGTGCTTTTCCTGCTGGGAGGCGCCTTGTTGGGCGCGGGGGCCCTGTGGTTGCTGCGGATTACCGCCGGAGAGGCCATCGCACTGCGCTACGGCACCCTCTTTTCCTATCCGCTGATGTTCCTCCCCGCGATGATATATGCGCGGCACAAAAGTTTGGCAAACCGTTTCTCCGCCGCTGGCATCGCACTGGACAGCAAGCATTTCGGCCGAAGCGGAGTGTGGGTCTGCGCACTGGTGGCCGTGGCGGGCGTGCTCGCACTCGGTTTCTGCGCGGACGGGGTGGTGGCCCTGCTGCCCCCCATGCCCGAAGAACTGGAAGCGCTGCTGGCCTCGCTGACCGAAGGGAACGTCCTGATCAATTTCCTCTGCGTGGGCATTTTCGCCCCGCTGTTTGAAGAATGGCTCTGCCGGGGCATGATACTGCGCGGCCTGCTGCACACCAAACTGGCCCCCGGATGGGCCATCACGCTCTCCGCCCTCTTCTTCGCCGCCATCCACCTGAATCCCTGGCAAGCCGTTCCCGCCTTCCTGTTCGGCGGCTTGTTCGGGTATGTCTATTTCAAAACCGGCTCCCTGAAGCTGACCATGCTGATGCACGGCGTCAACAACACCTTCGCCCTCGTATGCGCCCAAGTGGACGGGCTGCAGGACATCGGGGGATGGCAGGAACTCCTGCCGGGTCCCGGCTATCGGGCGCTGCTTTCCGGCTGCATCCTGATGCTCGCCCTCGTATGCCTGCATTTCGCGCACATCCCCCTGGAGCGGACAGCCGGCAACTGTGACGAAACGCCCGCCGGATTTGCATGAGCCTGCTGAAGAGGATATGGTTTCCCGCGGCCGTGCTGGCCGTGACCACCGCAGGCGTGCTGGGCGCAGGCGGCAGAAATGCCTATACCCACGGCGCCCGTCTGCCGGCGGAAGCCGGGGACACCGTCATCTACCCCGAAGACGGATACAAGCTGCGGCGGCATGGCGATTTCGTGGAACAGAAAGTCATCGACACGACCGGTTCTTTCGATGTGGACGTGACCGAAGTGATCGATACGCTGCCGCACCTGACCGCCCGCGACACGATTCCCGTACCGGATTCGCTGCGCCTGACCGACCCGTTCCGCTTCAAATACTACGTCGCCCTCATCGATTCGCTCACGCACGTCATCGTGCGGGATTCGCTGCGACGCACTTCCGATTCCCTCAAGGTTTCCTGCGACACCCTTTTCGCGCGGGGCGATACCCTCATGGCACGGCGGGACTCCCTGCACGCCCGGCTGGATTCGCTCGACTGGCGGAAAATCGACTCCATCTACGTGGCGGATTCCGCCGCCCTCGCCCTCGCCAAGCACCTCGCATGGTACAATTCCCTGAGCCGCAAGGAAAGGCGGAAATATGACCTCCAGCAGCTGATTCCCATCAAGATGGCCGAGATGGATTCCCTGCGCAAACTGAAAGAAGAGCGGAAAGCCATCCGGGACAGCATCATCGAATTCACGCCGCGCATCCTGGAGACCTACGCCCTGCCGGATTCGATGCAGTACAAACGCATCCTCTGCTGGACGCTCGATACGGATTTCCAGAAAATCAAGGCCTACGAGCCGGACACCACCTACAACGCCCATTATTACGACTATCCTTTCCAGAACCGGGACGTGAACGCGTCATGGCTGGGCGTAGCGGGTTCCCCCGTCCAATACTACGATTTCTTCAAGCGCAAGAGCGACGAGGGGGTCGTATTCTACGATGCGCAGGAAAGCTGGAGTTTCTCGCCCCGTACGCTGGTCCAGTACAACACCAAATCCCCGCATACCGAACTCGCCTACTGGGGCACCCTGCTCGCCGGGGACACGAAGGAATCGGACAACCTGCACATCTTCACCACGCAGAACATCACGCCGGCGCTGAATTTCCAGCTGCTGTACAACCGTTTCGGGGGCGGCGGCATCCTCACCAACGAGAACACGGAAAACAAGACCTACGTGGCGGGGCTCAACTATCTCGGCAAGAAATACACCGGCCACCTGAACTATATCCACAACACCGTCACACGCGGGGAGAACGGCGGCGTACAGGAAAACCGGTGGATACGGGACACGGTGGTGGATTCGCGGGAAATCGCCGTCCACCTGCTCGATGCCGCCTCGACCGTCAAGAAGAACACCGTTTCCCTGAACCAGGAACTCCGCTTCCCGCTGGATTTCGCCAAACGCATCCGGGCCAGGCGGGACAGCAGTTTCCATTATGAGCCGGATTCGCTGGACAAGGACATCTCCACGGCTTTCATCGGCCACTCCTCGGAGTGGAGCAATTATACGCGTACCTATACGGACAAAGTGACGACCAACGCCGGGAAAGCGTTTTTCCACGACGCAGCCGCCTACGGAACCGCCAGCCAGGACTCGCTCCGGGTGATGAAGCTGGACAACAAGGTGTTCATCAAGCTGCAGCCCTGGAAATCGGACGCCATCGTCTCCAAGCTGAACGTCGGGGTGGGCGATTACCTCAAGCTCTACGCGGCGCAGACATATGACGAAACGGAAAAATCCCTCCAGCACAGTGCCGTTTCCCGCAATTCCCTGTATGCCTATGCCGGGGCGGAAGGGCAAATCCGCCAATATGTCCACTGGGATGCCAAAGGGCAGTTCGTCTTCGGCGGCTACGACGCGGGCAATTTCCAGGTCGAGGCGAATGCCGGGCTGAATTTCTATCCGTTCCGGCGTGCCCGGAAAAGCCCGGTGAGCATCGGGGCGCATTTCGAGACCTCCCTGCTCAAGCCCGATTATTACCACGAGCACCTGTTCACCAACCGCTATTGCTGGGAAAATGAATTCGAGCGCATCTCCACCACCCGCATCGAAGGGGACATCGACATTCCCCGCTGGCGCCTGCACACCCATGTGGGGTACGCCCTGCTGGGCAACAACCTCTATTTCGACACCCAGGGGATGGTGCAGCAGAACCGGGAAGCGATGAGCGTGCTGTCTGCCTCCCTGCGCAAGGACTTCAAGCTGGGCCCCGTCCACCTCGACAACCGGGCACTGCTCCAGTTCTCGTCAAACGAAGACGTGATGCCCCTGCCGCTGCTTGCCCTGAACCTGCGCTACTACGTACAGTTCGTCGTCCAGCGCGACCCGACCAAAACGCAGAAAATCATGGAGATGCAGTTTGGCATAAACGCCTTCTACAACACCCCGTGGTACGCGCCGGGCTGGAATCCCGTCCTCGGGGTCTTCCACAACCAGCACGACAACCTTTACACCAACGGGCCGTTCTTCGACGTGTTCGCCAATGTCCAGTGGAAACGCGCCTGCATCTTCATCAAATGGGAGAACGCGGGCAAGGGATGGCCGATGCAGCACCGCGACTATTTCAGTGCAGACCACTACATCGTCACCCAAAGTTCCATCAAGTTCGGCATTTTCTGGCCATTCCACCTGGATACCGCCAGGCACACCACCGTCAGCCGTTAAATGCGCCGTTCCCATCTCCTGCTGATTCTCGCAGCGCTGCTGCTGCCCGCCCTGTGGCCGGAAGGCTGCCGGCAGCCCCGGCAGGAAGAACTGCGGGTACGCCTGCGCGCCGTCATCAACCTCGGCAGGCCGCAGTTACAAGGCGGGGAACTGACAAACGGCTACCATTATTACCTGCTGC
Source organism: Bacteroidales bacterium (assembly GCA_017612675.1). Classification (GTDB taxonomy): domain Bacteria; phylum Bacteroidota; class Bacteroidia; order Bacteroidales; family UBA932; genus Cryptobacteroides. The sequence goes on along the minus strand of JAGAFI010000091.1, from coordinate 3,275 downwards.
AACGCTTCGCCGAAGCGCACGAATCCACCGTGGACATCCGCCTTGCCCCTTACCGGGAAACCAGTCTCGATTCCCTGCGGGACGGCAGCGCCGACATCATCGTCCTGCCTTTTTCCGATTCCGCCAAAGTGGACAGCACGATGGCATGGGTGCAAATCGACAGCGTCGGCATCTGGATTCTGGACGGCGCCTATGCGCATGAAGCCGGCTATGTGCGCCGCTGGCTCGACACCTTCCGCAACCGGGAAGACTACCCGCGCATCCGCCAGCATTTCTTCCAGGTTTACGACCCGTTCCGCCGAATCAGCGCCGATTTCATATCACCCTACGATTCCCTCATCCGGGCATGGGCGGACACCCTCGGCTGGGACTGGAAACTGCTGGCCGCCCTCATCTACCAGGAATCCCGCTTCCGCATCGAATTGCGCTCTCCCAGGGGGGCGGAAGGGCTGATGCAGATGATGCCCCAAACCGCGGAACGCTACGGCTGCACCGACCTGACGGACCCGGAGCAGAGCATCCGGGCAGGCGCCCTGTACCTGCGGAAACTGTCCCGGCGCTACCGCACCCTCGCGGAAGACGCCCGGGAAAGGCAGAAATTCACGTTGGCGGCCTACAATGCCGGGGAAGGGCGCATCCGGGACTGCATCAATTACGCCCGCTACCGGGGCGTAGAGCCGCACCGCTGGGAGGACATCGTCGCCCTCATCCCGGACATGCGGCACGATTCCATCGCCGATATCGACACGGTGAAACTGGGGCGTTTCATGGGCCACGAAACCATCCGCTATGTGGACCGGGTGATGCAGCTGCACGAGCGATACTGCCGCATCTGCCGCTGAGCCCTACCGCACTTTTACGCTTGTCGCCGGATCCACCCTTGCGACAAAGAGGCAGGGCAGGGTGACGAGGGCCAGGATGACGAGGAAGGAGACGGCATCCGCCAGCAGCAGGGACAGCAGGGAAATGTCCACGGGAACATAAGAGACGAAATAATTCTCCGGATTGAGCTTCACGAGATGCGTGAGGTGCTGGGCGGCGCAGCACAGCAGCGCCACCGCATTTCCGAGCGCCATCCCCCAGAACACCGCGCGCGCGGAAATGCGGAGGAAGACCCGCGCAATCGCGCGGTCTTCCATGCCCAGCGCCTTCAGCGTCCCAATCATCGACACCTGCCGGAAAAGCAGAATCAGCAAACCGGAAATCATGTTGAACCCGGCCACCAGCGTCATCAGCAGCAGGATGGCCAGTACGTTGAAATCGATGAGCGTCAGCCAGTCGAACATCTGCGGATACAGTTCCACGACGCTGGCGGCACGCAGCACCTGCTCGTCTTCCCGCGCCCACAGCATCGATACGGTTCCGGCTGCCTGCGCGAGTTCCCGCAAGCGCCTTTCCGTCCGCCAGCCGTCCCTGACCCGGATTTCCAGCGCGGACACGCCGTCCGCATCCCACCCGGAAAGCCGCTGCATCGTCGCCAGCGGCGCATAGACCACAAGCCTGTCGTCCGCTTCGACCGCGCTTTCATACACCTCGGCCACGACGAAACGGCGGGCCTGCACTTTCTCCCCCACGAAATAGGTCAGCATCGCATCCCCTTCGGCGAGCGACAGCCGCCGGGCAAGCCGGGCGGGAATCCGGACCGCGAGCAGTTTGCTGCTGTCTGCCTGCGGCACCCCCTTGACCAGCACTCCCTGGATGTCTTTCTCCCCTTTGACGATGCCCGCCCGATAAATCACGGGCGTGACGGCGGCGACACCGGGCAGGGAATCCAATTTGCCCAGATAGGAGGGATGCGCCGAAGCGGGTTCCGCATAAGGCGTAAGCCGGACATCCCCCGCCATGTCCGACAGGGCGGCGCGGATGTGGGAACGGAAACCGCCGGAAATCGCCACGGCCAGAATCATCACCAGATAAGAAATGGCAATGGCCGCCAGGGGAAGCCTTCCCTGGAATCGCATTCTCCGGGCAATGAAACGAGAAGCGTCCATCTTATTTCCTGTCTGCCAAATACCGGGCGCGGGCTTCCAGCGCAGCCCGCGTTTGCGCATCTTCCGTCAGGGAAATCAGGAGCGGAAGGTATTTCTTCTCCAAGCGCACGTCCCCTTCCTTGCGGGCAAGCAGCACGCAATTCTGGGCGGCGGACAGGTTTCCGGCATCCAGTTTCAAGGCCTTTTCATAGTATTTCAGCGCCCGCTTGGCCTGACGCTTCGCCACAAACCAGTAGGAGCCGAGGTTGTTCTGGTATTCCGCGGAACGGGGCCACAGGGCGGCCAGACGTTCCGACACCTGCCGGAAGGCCTCATAGGAAGCCGGGGTCCCCGTCTTGAAAAAGCCATAGCAGAATTCCTGCATCAGCGAGCAGAAATCCGCCTCCCCCACTTTCCCCCCTTCCCAAGTCCAAGCGGGATGCCGGGACGCATGCAGGTCCAGCAGCGCCCGCAATTCGGCTGCCGCCATGTCGGGGCTTTCCTGCTCATAGGCGCAGAGTGAGGAAACATAGGCCGCCCGGTAGTCCAGCGCGGCGGGCGCCAGGGCGATGGCATGGCGGATGGCGTCCGAAGCCCTGCCGAAAAGGGAATCCGAAAACGAGACGACTTCAAAATAATGCACGGGCGCACCGGTGGAATCCTGCAAGGTCAGGGCCGGAGCCGCGCCCATGTAGCGGGCAGCCGCGCGGGGCTGCAGCGAGACGCTCCGGGCTTTTTCCAGCCAGTAACGGTGCCGGGCATGGAAAACGGCGGGGTCTTCCGGAAACGCTTTCTCCCATTTGTCCAAAATCAGGGAAACGCCCGTACCGGCCTCCCCGACATATTTCACTTGGCGCTGGTATGCGGCCTTCCATCCTTGCGCATCCTCCTGCGCCCGTCCCGGCAGGACAGGCAGGAATGCGAGCAGGGCCAACAGTATGATTCTTTTCATACGTCCATCCGTATTCTGCGGGAAAGCGGGTGCAGGTTGTTGCACCGCCGTCCCAAATTCTTGACGACACCGAGGGGGATGCCCCGGTAGGTAGGCACGAGATATCCCGTCGGCGCATCGGGCAGCACCAGGGCATCCCGGTGCAGGAAACGCAAAGCCGTCTGCAAATCTGTTTCCACTTCGGGGAAAGCGTGGTCATAGGAGAGCGAAAGCACCCAGTCCGGGGCGGGCGCCGCTCCCCGGACCGGGGCGGCAGGCGCCTGCCACAAAGGATGCAGCGACGCCAATCCGGCAGGGCAGGAAGCCGGTGCGGGCGCATCTTTGACCAAGGCGCCCGCCCACTGTCCTTCCCC
>JAGAFI010000090.1 GCA_017612675.1 Bacteroidales bacterium | reverse complement strand
CACGATTTTTTCAGCGTAGAGCTTCTTCATCTCGTCGCGGGCCGGGCCGAGGTATTTGCGCGGGTCGAACTCGCCTGGCTTCTCGTTGAAGACCTTGCGGACGGCGGCGGTCATCGCGAGGCGGCTGTCGGAGTCGATGTTGATCTTGCAGACGGCGCTCTTGGCGGCCTTGCGGAGCTGCTCTTCGGGAATGCCGACGGCATCAGGCAGTTTGCCGCCGTTGGCGTTGATGATGTCCACGTATTCCTGCGGGACGGAAGAGGAACCGTGCAGGACGATGGGGAAGCCGGGAAGTTTCTTCTCGATGGCTTTCAGGACGTCGAAGGCAAGCGGCGGGGGTACGAGGCGCCCGGTCTTGGGGTCGCGGGTACACTGCTCCGGCTTGAATTTGTATGCGCCGTGGCTGGTGCCGATGGAAATGGCGAGGGAGTCGCATTTGGTCTTCTTCACAAAATCGATGACTTCCTCGGGTTTTGTGTAATGGGAAACTTCGGAGGATACCTCATCTTCCACGCCGGCGAGCACGCCGAGTTCCGCCTCGACGGTCACATCGTATTTGTGGGCATAGTTCACGACCTTGCGGGTCAGCTTCACGTTCTCGTCATACGGCAGGGCGGAGCCGTCAATCATCACGCTGGAGAAACCGAAATCCACGCAGCTCTTGCAGAGCTCATAGGAATCGCCGTGGTCCAGGTGCAGGACAATCTGCGGCTTCTTCCAGCCGAGTTCTTTGGCATACTCGACAGCCCCCTGCGCCATGTAGCGGAGAAGCGTCTGGTTGGCGTAGTTGCGGGCACCCTTGCTGACCTGCAGAATGACGGGCGACTTCGTCTGCGCCGAGGCCTGGATGATGGCCTGCAGCTGCTCCATGTTGTTGAAATTGAAGGCAGGGATGGCGTAACCGCCCTTGACGGCCTTGGCGAACATCGCGCGGGTGTTTACCAGACCCAAATCTTTGAAGGATACTTTCATATATCAGAAGATTAAAACGAACTTTCCGTTAAATCATACAAATATAAGAAAAGAATTCATAACTTTACGGCACTATGCAAGGAAAAGTAATTATTTTCTCCGCTCCGTCCGGTGCGGGCAAGAGTACGGTGGTCAGCTATCTGCTGTCGCGGCACCCGGAATTCGAGTTCTCCGTCAGCGCCACGTCCCGGGCGCCCCGGGGAACGGAACGGGACGGCGTGGAGTATTATTTCATTGATGCGGAGCGCTTCCGCCGCCTGATTGCGGAAGATGCATTCGTGGAATACGAGGAGGTGTACCACGACCGCTTCTACGGCACGCTCAAGTCGGAGGTGGAACGCATCTGGGCCAAGGGGAATGTCATCGTCTTTGACGTGGACGTCAAGGGCGGGGTGAACCTCAAGCGCTATTTCGGCGCGTGCGCCCGTTCCGTCCTGATTCTGCCGCCCGGCATGGATGTGCTGGAAAAACGCCTGCGGGGACGGGGTACCGACAGCGAGGAAGCCATCCGGGAGCGGCTGGCGAAAGCGGAATCCGAACTGGCATTCGCCCGCGGCCGCTTCGACTGTGAAATCGTCAATGACAGGCTGGAAGACACGTTCCGCGCCGCCGACGAAGCCGTTGACAGTTTCCTGCATGACATGTGACGGACAGGCTGCCGCGCAAGCTTTTTAAGTTTTTGATTTGATGAGAATTGCCGTCTATTCCGGGTCTTTCGACCCGCTGCACGTCGGGCACCAGGCCATCATGGCATACCTGACACAGGTGCGGGATTTCGACTGGGTGTATCTCGTCGTATCGCCCCAGAATCCCCTGAAAGACGCCGGGAAGGCCCTGAGCGCCTCTCGCCGCTATGAGGATGCCGTACAGGCGGTGCGCCGGCATCCGGAACTGCATGTCTGGGTGGATGACATCGAACTGAAGATGCCCCCGCCCCATTATACCATCCGGACGCTCGACGCCCTGAAGAAGCGCGAGCCGGAAAATGAGTTCAGCCTGATCATCGGGGCGGACAATCTGGAAAACATCCACCGCTGGCGGGATTTTCCCCGCATCCTCGGGGAATACGGCGTCACGGTCTATCCGCGGAAAGGATATGACATCGCCCGTATCCGGGAACTGCTCTATACGGAAATGCGCCAGCTTCCCTGTCCCTATGTGCTGGACGCTTCCATCCTGCACGAAAGCCCGGGGACGTGGAGCCTGGAAGACCACGAAGGGCTGTACAAGATTCAGATTGTCGATGCCCCCATCACGGATATTTCCTCCACGGAAATCCGCGAAAAACAGGCGCAGGGCATCGATATGTCCGCGTTTCTTATGTAGGAATCCCTTTCCACGAGGCGGGAACGGGCGCTTCGATGCAGAGTTCTTCCTTTTTGACCGGATGTACGAAACGGATGGCGTGTGCATGCAGGCAGATGCCTCCGTCCGGATTGGAACGGGGCGCTCCGTATTTCAGGTCGCCCTTGATGGGCCAGCCCCGGGAAGATAATTGGCAGCGAATCTGGTGGTGCCGCCCGGTCAGCAGTTCCACTTCCACCCGGAAATAACGGTCGGTGGCATCCATGTACCGGTAACGCAGGCGGGCGAGTTTCGCGCCGTTCCCCGCATGGCGGGCGACATAGCTTTTGTTCTGCTGCTCGTTGCGGACAAGGTAGTCTTCCAGCAGCCCCGTTTCCGGCTCGGGCTTTGCGCAGCACAGGGCCCAGTAGGTCTTGTGCATCTCCCCGTCCCGGAACATCGCTGCCAGCCGCTCCAGCGCCTTGCTTGTCTTGGCGAGGACGCAGACGCCGCTGACAGGCCTGTCCAGCCGGTGCGGAACGCCGAGGAACACTTTGCCTGGTTTGTGGTCCCGGAAAGCAATGAATGCCTTGTAGGTTTCTGCAAGGCATTCATCTCCGGTTTTGTCCCCTTGGGTGATTTCCCCGACCCGCTTGTTCACGACCAGAAGATGGTTGTCTTCATAGAGGATGCGGGAAGCAAGGTCGGAGAATTCTCCCGGGGAAAGTGTCCGATATTCCATTACTGCTCGTCAGGCTGCTGGTCCGCAGCTCCGCCGTAATCCGGCTGGGGGCCTTGCGGACCTTGCGGCCCCTGTGCGCCGGGCTGTGCACCGGCTGCCTGGGCGGCTTTCGCCATGTCCTCGGAGGCGGCGTGCCAGGCGGCTTCCAGTTCGGCGTTGTATTTGTCGATGTCGGTGATGTTCTGCGCCTTCACGGCTTCCTTCAAGGCGTTGCAGGCCGTCTCGATGGCCGCTTTCTTCTCGGCGGGAATCTTGTCCCCGTATTCCTTGAGGTTCTTTTCCGTCTGGAAGGTCATGGCGTCGGCATTGTTGATTTTGTCCACGCGCTCCTTCTCGGCGGCATCAGCCGCTTCGTTTGCCTTGGCCTCGTCGCGCATCCGCTGGATTTCCGCTTCGCTCAGGCCGCTGGAAGCCTCGATGCGGATGCTCTGCTCCTTGCCGGTCGCCTTGTCCTTGGCGCTCACGTTCATGATGCCATTGGCATCGATATCGAAGCTCACCTCGATTTGAGGCACTCCACGAGGCGCGGGAGCGATGCCAT
>JAGAFI010000089.1 GCA_017612675.1 Bacteroidales bacterium | reverse complement strand
GGACCGCTTCTCCGCTCCGGAGAGCTTGCGGTACTTCTCGAATTCGTTGATGACGGCCTCGTAGCGCCGCATCTGCTCGGGTGAAAATGTTTCCATAATGTAAGTTTAAGCGTTAAACATGACGGCAGGGCCTCTCCCCGCCGCTTCGGATGCAATATTAGGAAATAATCCGGACTTCTGGTAAAAAAGTTCGGAAAATCACGCGCTTCGTCCATGCTTCTGAGCAGAAAGCAGGTATGATGTGGACAAGTACGAAAAAGGAATGTCCACTCGTGAAAGGGCAGGGCGGGAATTGGTTTTTCGAGGAAACAGGATGCTCCGGCGTCTTGTGGGCTTCCCTGCCGCGCAAGCGACCGTTTGTCCGGACAGGGGCCGTCAGCTGCCGCTGACGGGGGTTGAGAAACCAGAAGGGGCTGACTAAAAGTGATTTGCTTTTAGTCAGCCCCTTCTGTGTGCTCCCTTAGGGGCTCGAACCCTAGACACCCTGATTAAGAGTCAGGTGCTCTACCAACTGAGCTAAGGAAGCAAATTGTCAAATTTGTGACCCGTTCGGGGCTCGAACCCGAGACCCCCACATTAAAAGTGTGATGCTCTACCAACTGAGCTAACGAGTCCTCCGTTTTTTGGGAATGCAAAGGTATTCCAATTCTGCGAAATCTCCAAATTTTTATGCAAGTTTATCCGATTTTCTCCAAGTTTCCGTCCTGAAGGCGGTATTTGCGGCCACAATCGCACTGCAAAGTATCATCCAGACGCTTGCCACAGGCACAGACCCAGCCCAACTGCCGGGCGGGGACACCGGCCATCAGCGCATAATCTTTCACGTCATGCGTCACGACGGCCCCGGCTGCAATCAGGGCGCTCCGCCCCACGGTATGCCCGCAGACCACCGTGCAGTTCGCCCCCAGCGATGCCCCCTCACGGACCAACGTCCGGGCATACACGCCATGCACCGGGAAATGCGCCCGGGGGGTCACCACATTGGTAAACACGCAGGACGGACCGCAGAAGACATTGTCCTCCAGTTCCACCCCTTCATACAGGGAAACATTGTTCTGGATGCGGACGCCGTTGCCGACACGCACCCGGTTTCCCACGTTCACATTCTGGCCGAGGGAGCAGTTCTCCCCGATGACAGCCCCTTTCTGGATGTGGCAGAAATGCCAGATTTTCGTTCCCTTTCCAATCTGCACATCTTCGTCCACATAAGAGGACTCATGCACGAAATACGATTTTTCTTCCATTATTTCAGCCATTTATAAAGAATTTCCAACGGGTGGACAGCCCGTACGCCGGTACCGTCCAGAATCTGTTGCCGGCAGGACGTGCCCGGTGCAGCCACGATGGCGGGTGTCCCGTTCTCCGCGGCCACGGCTTTCCGCACCGCCGGGAACAGCACCATTTCGCCGATGGCAAGCGACGTCCTGTAATGCGCCTGCTCATAGCCAAACGAGCCGGCCATCCCGCAGCAGCCGCTCGGAATCACGTGTACCCGGGCCCCGGGGAGCATCCGGAGGGCATCCGCCGTGGGACCGATGCCGACCAGCGCCTTTTGGTGGCAATGGCCGTGCAGCCAAATCTCCACGGGAGCGTCCCGGAACGCTTCCGGTCCCAAGCGTCCCGCCTGCCGTTCCCGGGCGAGGTATTCGTCATACAGCAGGCAGTTCTTCGCAAGCCGCAGGGCCTTTTCACGCAGGGCGGGAGGCACCAAATCGGGATACTCATCCCGGAAAGACAGGATACAGGAAGGTTCGATGCCGACGAGCGGCGCATCATCCTGCACCAAATCCGCCAACAGGGTGACATTGCGGACAGCCAGGCGACGTGCCCGTTTCAGGCATCCCTTGGAGAGGGCTGCCCGGCCACTTTCGACCTGCGGCGGAATCACGACGCGGCAGCCTGTCCGTTCCAGCAAGGCGACGAGCGTTTCCGCGAGCCGGGGCTCCTGATACTTCGTGAATTCATCTAGAAACAGATAAACCGTCCGGCCCTGCGGCTTTTCCGACACCCGTACACGGCGGCGTACGATTTTCGGAATCGTCCGCTCCGGCGCAAAGCCGACAAGACGCTTGATGAGCGCGGAAGAAGGCTTCCACGCGGCCATGAAATTATACAGATGCGGCACCAGCGACCCCAGCCGCTGCACAGAAGCCATCCGTGCCACCGCGGCGACACGCAGCGGCGTCCCTTCCCGGTCATAGATTTGCTGCAGGACTTCGGACCGGATGCGCGTCATGTCCACGTTGGACGGACATTCGGCACGGCAGGCCTTGCAAGCCAGACAAGAGGAAAGCACCTCTCGCACCTCCGGCGCATCGAATCCCGCGCCATTGGTCAGGCACTCGCGCAACACATTGGCCCGTGCACGGGTCGTATGCAATTCATCGCCGGACACCTTGAAGGCCGGACACATCGTCCCGCCCATCAGCCGGGATTTCCGGCAGTCCCCCGCCCCGTTGCACTGTTCGATGCAGCACATGAGCGCATGGGCCTGTGAGCGCACACCGCTCGCCCCCGGCACACGGCAGGCGTCAAAAGGCGCACGCCAATTATAATAGGTATCACAGCCCTCGACGGCATAACGCTGCCCCACCTGGAAACGCAGCCATTCGTCCATCCCGGGACTGTCCACGATTTTGCCCGTATTGAATACGCCGTCCGGGTCCCAGCACCGTTTGACCTGCCGCATCAGCTGATAGCAGTCCTCCCCGTACAGCAAAGGGATGAATTCCCCGCGCAGGCGCCCGTCCCCGTGCTCTCCGCTCAAGGACCCCCGGTGCTTTTTCACCAGCAGGGCGCTTTCCCGGGCCACCGCCCGCAGCAAAGCCCGCCCCTCCGCCGTCTTGAGATTCAGGATGGGGCGGAGATGCAGTTCCCCGGTGCTGATATGGCCATAATAAACGCACGGAAGCCCCAGGCGTTCCAGCATGTCCCGGACATCGACCATATAGGCGGGCAGGCGCTGCGGCGCAACCGCCGTATCCTCAATCACGCCCACCGGCCTGGCATCGCCTTTCATGCCGCCCAGCACCCCGAGTCCGGCTTTCCGCAAGGCCCAGACACGCGGGACGTCCGCCCCGTACACCCGGGTACAGACGCGCACGCGCCCGCTGGCCAGCAAAGCCCGTTCCAGCGCATCCGCATCCGCGTCCGCAGAGGGCCCGGAAAATTCGGAAATGAGCAGGGCCGGCGGGTCCCCGTCCACGAAGAAACGGTTTTTCCGCGCTTCGGGATTGTCCTTGCAGAGTTCCAAAATCTTTCCGTCCATCAATTCGATGGCCACAGGGCCGTGCTGCAAGGCAATCAGATTGGCCTGGAAACTGTCTTCCAAGCTATGGCAATGGGCACAGAGCACCATCGTTTCCGCCGGGGGAAGCGGGTCCAGCGACACTTTGATTTCCGTCACGAAGGCCAGCGTACCCTCGCTTCCGGCAAGCAACTTGCACAGGTCGATGCCGTTTTCAAGCGCCTCGTCAATGGCATAGCCGCAGCTGCGCCGTTTCAGCGACCGGTCCGGATAATGCTCTGAAAGCAACGTCCGGACGGCAGGGTCGTCCCGCCAAGTTTCCATCTGCCGCCAGATGCTGTCCCACAAGGCACTGCCGTCGCGGGAATCCGTCGAGAAAAGGCTGCCGTCCGACAGCACGCCGGACACCGCCAGCACATGGTCACGGGTGCTCCCGTATATCAGCGAATGGGCCCCGCAGGAATTGTTGCCCAGCATCCCGCCGATGCAGCAGCGGTTGCTCGTAGAGGTTTCCGGACTGAAAAACAGGCCGTATGGCTTCAGGGCAAGATTCAGTTCATCCCGCACGACGCCCGGCTGGACACGGGCCCAACGTTCTTCCGGTGCGATTTCCAGAATCCGGTTGAGGTGCCGGCTGACATCCACGACGATGCCGCTGCCGACTACCTGCCCGGCTATGGACGTGCCACCCGCCCGGGGAATGAGGCATACGCCCCGCTCCCGGGCCATGCGCACCAGTTCGACGATATCCTCCGCCGATTCCGGATACGCCACGCCGGCGGGAATCTCCCGGTATGCGCTCGCATCCGTCGCATAAGCGATTTTGTGGAGCGCATCTGTGTGGATATGTATCATCCGAAGAACGCTTCGACCGCAGCGATGACCTCATCCTGCACCGCACGGGTGATTTCCGTATGGACAGGCAGGGAAAGCACCGAATAGGCGCAGTCCCGGGACACTTCCAGGGAAGAGGCGGCACGGGTGATGTGCCGGAACGCCTCCTGCTCCTGCAGCGGAAGCGGATAATACACCATGCTCGGAATCCCCCGTTCAGCCAAAAAGGCCTTGAGCGCATCCCGCCGGCCGTTCCGAATCCGCAGGGTGTATTGGTGATAGGTATGCGTGCTGAAAGGGCTCTCCGCCGGGGTGACCAGATATTGTTCCTGCGGGTCGAAGGCCTTGAGCCGCTGTGTATAGTACCGCCCGGCTTCGTTGCGGGCGCGGCAATAGTCGTCCAGATGTTTCAGCTTGACGGCCAGAATCGCGGCCTGGATGGTGTCCAGCCGGGAATTGCAGCCGATGACGCTGTGGTGGTATTTCACTTTCTGCCCGTGGTTGGCAATCATCTGCAGCCGTTCCGCCAAGGCATCGTCCTTTGTAAAAATCGCCCCGCCGTCGCCATAGCAGCCCAGGTTCTTGGAGGGGAAGAAAGAAGTGCAGCCGATGGTGCCGACGGTGCCGGTGCGGGCCTTCCGCCCGTCCGGGAAAGTATATTCGGCGCCCAACGCCTGCGCATTGTCTTCAATGACATACAATCCGTATTCCCGGGCGAAATCCATGATGGGGGCCATGTCGCAGCTCTGTCCGAACAGGTGTACGGGGATGATGGCTTTCGTCCTGTCGGAAAGCGCCGGACGCAAATGTTCCACCGTCACATTGAACGAGGCAGGGTCCACATCCACCATCACGGGCGTCAGGCCCAGCAGGCCGATAACCTCGGCGGACGCCACATAGGTAAACGCCGGGACAATTACTTCGTCGCCGGGACGCAAGCCCAGCGCCATCAGGGCAATCTGGAGGGCGTCGGTGCCGTTGGCGCACGGGATGACGCGGCACCCGCCCTGATAGGCGGACAAGGCCTCCGCGAACTGCCGCACCTGCTTTCCGTTGATGAAAGCCGTGTTGTCGATTACATCCTGTATGGCAGCATCCACCTCATCCTTGATGTTGCGGTACTGCCCCTTGAGGTCCACCATCGGAAAACGATTCTCCATAACGCCGGAAAGTTTTTAGCACAATGACAAGGACGACCCGCCCGACAGGCAATCCTTTATATTTTTTCTCTTAATAACGGACATCATCCCAGCCGAAAGGATGCCGGGAAAGGGGCATTTTGGCCAGCGGATGATAGTCGCCGACAAGCCCGACGGGATGGGCGTTGCGGATGTCGTGTACAATCTGGATGCAGGGCCGGGCCTCGCTGATGCGGAAGCCTTCGCCGGCAAGAATCTTCTCGTAACTGCGGGTATGCAACTCGGTGAAGCCCTGGCTGAACTCGAATTCGTCCCCGTCGATTTGCAAGGTGCGATAGGTTTTCTTCTCCCCCTGCACGGCATTCGGCGGCAGACATTCCGCATTGATGCTGAGGAAATAACGGACGCGGGCACGCTTCAGCCCGAGATAGCCCGCCACCCGGTCAAAGCTCATCACGTGTACGATATTCTCCTGCACGGGCCCGAAAATCCACTGGAGCATGTCGTAGAAATGCACGCCGATGTTGGTGGCGACGCCGCCGCTCTTGTGGTTGTTGCCCTTCCAGGAGGAATAATACCAGTTCCCCCGGGACGTGATGTACGTCAGGTCGATGTCATACACCTTGTCCTGCGGGCCTTCCTCGATTTTTTTCTTCAGGGCGATGATTTTGTCATGCAGGCGGAGCTGGAGGATGTTGTAGGCCTTGCGACCGGTTTCCTGCTCCACTTTTTCCAGCGCATCGATGTTCCACGGATTCAGCACCACGGGCTTCTCGCAGATGACGTCCGCCCCCAGGCGCAGGCCGTAGCGGATGAAGGCGTCATGGGTATAGTTGGGGGTGCAGATTGACAGCCAGTCGATATTCTGCGGCGTCCCCTTCACCTTGTTGCAGAAACGGTCGAACAATTCATGTTCCACGAAGAAGGCGCATTCGGGGAAAAAGGAGTCCAGGCGCCCGACACTGTCGAATTTATCATAGGCAGCGACCAGTACATTCCCCGTGTCCGCAATGGCTTTCAGGTGACGCGGTGCGATATAGCCGGCTGCTCCCAGCAATGCAAAATTGGCCATTTTATCAAGAATATTTTGGCAAAGATAATAAATATATCCGTTGGTTGTTCCCCGGAAACGTTCCCCGCCTGTTCCTGCCGTGTCCGGTGCCGTGCCGGGTTTGCAGGCAAAATTGGTGATAACATAATTATGTATTATTTTTGAGCATGATTATGGACAAGATGCGCATGACATACCGCATCGCCGTCGCGGCGGTGCTGCTTTTGCTGGGAACGTTCTCCTCCGCGCGGGCGGAAAGCGGGGAGGCCGCAGGCGCCAACGTACAATGGCATATGACATCCCGGCCCCTGGAAGGGGCTCTCTATGAAATCGTCCTGACGGGTGAGCCGGCAGAAGGATGGCATGTCGCTTCGGCGCAAGCCCGCTGGTCTCCGGTCAGCCTGACGTTCTCCTCCTGCACGGATTGCGCGGCGGAAGGTCCCCTGTACGACATCACGGAGCCGCTGCTCCAGGACGGAGAGCCCGCCTTTTTTTCCGTTTTCCAAGTCGGGCAGAAAGTGCGCGTCTTCTCACCGGAGGCCCGGGTATCCGGCTACGTAAGCTGGGTCGCCTGCCGGGAGGCGCAATGCGCAAGCCCGCAGGACTGGGCATTCGAAATGTCCCTCTGCGACGGAGAGACCGCCGCACCGTCTCCGGTGCTCCGTCCGGCGGCAGACACCTCCGGCACGGACGGTTCCCTGTGGGCGCTGGTCCTTGAAGCCATCCTGTGGGGGCTTGCCATGCTGCTGACCCCCTGCGTCTTCCCGATGGTGCCGATGACCGTGTCCTTTTTCCTGAAAAATGCGTCCACGCCCGCCGCCGGGCGCGTCAAGGCGCTGGCCTACGGGATGTTCATCATCCTGCTCTACACCGTCCCCATCAGCGTCATCATCCTGCTGACCCGCCTCTTCGGCGGTGACGCCATCACCGCGGACATCTTCAACTGGCTTGCCACCCACTGGCTGCCCAACCTTGTTTTCTTCGTGGTGTTCATGGTGTTCGCCGCATCGTTTTTCGGCGCGTTTGAAATCGTGCTGCCCGCATCGCTGGTGAACAAAAGCGACCGGAATGCAGGCCGCGGCGGTCTCGGGGGCATTTTCTTCATGGCCCTGACCCTCGTGCTGGTCTCGTTTTCCTGCACCGGCCCCATCGTGGGGTCCGTACTCATCCGCTCCACCCGGGGCGAATTCTGGGCGCCGATGGTGACGATGCTGGCCTTTTCCGTCGCGTTTGCCCTGCCTTTCACCCTGCTCGCCCTGTTCCCCGCGCTGCTGAAAAAGCTGAAAAGCGGCGCATGGCTGGGCAGCGTCAAGGTCGTGCTGGGATTCATTGAGGTGGCCCTCGGTTTCAAATTCCTCAGCGTCGCCGACCAGACATACCATTGGGGCCTGCTGGACCGGGAGGTCTATCTGGCCATCTGGATTGTGGTCTTCTCGCTGCTCGGACTCTACCTGCTGGGGAAGCTCCGCTTCCCGCACGAGTCACCGGAGCCGCGTCCCCTGTCCGTCTTCCGCCTGTCGCTGGTGATTGCCGTGTTCTCCTTCGTCGTCTATCTGGTTCCGGGCATGTGGGGAGCACCGCTGAAAGCCCT
>JAGAFI010000008.1 GCA_017612675.1 Bacteroidales bacterium | reverse complement strand
CAGCGTCGGCCCCACCTCCAAATCCCTCTCGCTGGCCGCCGATGCCCGCGACCCCGCCGCCCGTCCCTGCTCATTCGACGAGATGGCCGCCGCGTTCCGTGAACAGGTGGAAGCCCTGCGCGACGGCGGCGCCGACCTGATTTTGCTGGAAACCTGTTTTGACGCCCTGAACGCCAAGGCGCTCATCAGCGCCCTCGATGTGCTGGGGAACCCCCTTCCGCTGATTGTCTCGGCGACCGTGAGCGATGCTTCCGGCCGTACGCTGACGGGGCAGACGCTGGAAGCATTCTACCACTCCGTCGCCCATGCCCCGACCCTGGCCGCTTTCGGCATCAACTGCGCCCTCGGTGCCCGGAAAATGGCCTCGCTGGTGGCGGAAATCGCCGCCTTCAGCCGGCATCCCTTGATTTTCTACCCCAATGCCGGCATCCCGGACGAAAGCGGCTGCTACCATGACAGCCCCGCCCAGATGGCAGCTGTCATGGGGGATTTGGCTTCCCACGGCCTGCTGAACATTGCCGGGGGCTGCTGCGGCAGCACGCCGGAACATATCCGCGCCATCGCGGAAGCGGTGCGCGTTTGCCCTCCGCGTGTGCCGCTTTCCGAAGACGACTGCCTCTGTGTCAGCGGCCTGGAGGCCTATGCCGTGGACGGAAGCCGCCATTTTACCAATATCGGCGAGCGCACCAACGTGGCGGGATCCCGCGCTTTTGCCCGGCTCATCGAGCAGGACGACTACGAAGGGGCCGTCCGGGTGGCCGCCGCCCAAATCGAAGGCGGGGCGCCTTTGATAGACATCAATACGGACGACCCGCTGGTGGACCCTACGGAAAAGATGCGGGCCTTCCTGCGGTATGCCGCCGCCGACCCTGCCGTCTCCCGGGCGGCTTTCGTGCTGGACTCCTCGCAATGGGACACCCTTGTGGAGGGGCTGAAAAACTGCACCGGACGCAGTATCGTCAATTCCTTGTCGCTCAAGGACGGAGAGGCGGAATTCCTGCGCCGGGCCCGGGCGGTCCATGTCCTCGGCGCCGCGATGGTCGTCATGGCTTTCGACGAGCGGGGACAGGCGGAGACGCTGGACCGGAAAATCGAAATCTGCCGGCGCAGCTATGCCTTGCTCACGGAAGCCGGGATTCCGTCCCGGGACATCATCTTCGACTGCAACGTACTGACCATCGGCACCGGCATCCCCGAACACGCCCGTTTCGGCGTGGATTTCATCGACGCCGTCCGCTGGATCAAGGAAAACCTGCCCGGTGCCAAAACTTCCGGCGGCATTTCCAACCTCTCCTTTGCCTTCCGGGGCAACCGGCATGTCCGGGAGGCGATGCACGCCGTGTTCCTGTATCACGCCGTCCGTGCCGGGCTGGACATGGCCATCGTGAACCCGCAGCTGCTGATTCCCTATGACGCGGTGGAGCCCGCGCTGCGCGAGGCCGTGGAGGACGTGCTTTTCGACCGGGCCCCGGAAGCCACGGCGCGCCTGCTTTCCTTGGCCGCCGCCATGCAGTCGGAAGAGAAGGGGATGGGACCGGAAAGCGCCAGTCCGGCAGCGCCTGGCACCCCGGCGGATCCTGTGGAACGGCTCTCCGATGCCTTGGTGCGTGGGGATGCGACGTATCTGTCCGCCGACGTGGAGGCTTGCCGCCGCTTGCTGGGCGGTGCGGTGCAGGTCATCGAGGGCCCCCTCATGCAGGGGATGGAACGGGTGGGGCAGCGTTTTGCCGAGGGACGGATGTTCCTGCCGCAGGTGATGAAATCCGCGAAGCTCATGCGCGACGCGGTGGCGTTCCTGCAGCCTTTCCTGGGCGGTACGGAGACGTCGTCCCGTCGTCCCAAGTTCCTGATAGCCACTGTACAGGGGGATGTGCATGATATCGGCAAGAACATTACGGCGATGGTGTTGCAGTGCAGTGGTTTCGATGTCACGGACCTTGGCGTGATGGTGCCCTGCGGCGTCTTGCTGGACAAAGCGCAGGAAATCGGGGCCGATATCATCGGGGTCAGCGGACTGATTACCCCTTCGCTGCGGCGCATGGAGGAAATCTGTGCCGAAATGTCCGCCCGCGGGATGACGCAGCCCCTGTTCGTGGGCGGTGCGGCGGCATCTGCCATGCACACGGCCATCCGGCTTTTCCCCCTCTATGCGAATGTGCATTATGGTGCGGACGCGTCCCATGCGGCGGTGCTGGCCGGCAAATACATGGCAGACCCCGCCGGGGTGCGGGCCGCCGCCGCTGCGGAATACCGGCGGCTTGCGGCTTTGCGGGCGGATGCTGCCGCCAGGGGGACGGATGTTCCGGCCCCGGCCGCGGTGGACGCCGTCCCCGCAGCGCTCCATTTCGACGAGATTCCGTTGCAGCGTCTGGAAGTGGCGGAACTGTTGCCGTTCTTTGACTGGCGGATGTTCTTTGCCGTATGCGGCGTCAAAGGGGAGGATGCTTCCTTGCGTGCGGAGGCCCTTTCGCTGATGCGGACAGCTGGCCCTTCCGTATGGCTCTGTGCCCGTTTCGTGGATTGTCACCGGGAAGCGGATGTGCTGGTTGCCGGGGACTTGCGCCTGCCGATGCTCCGGGACGGTCGTTCCCTGGCGGATTTTTTCCCCGAAGAGGGGAGCGCTCCGCTGGGGCTGTTTGCCATCCGTTCCGCGTCGCCTTCTGCGGAAGGGGCTGTGCCGCTGACCGAACAGGGGCTGCTCGCCCATGCCGTGGACGTGACGCTGGCCGAAGCCGCTTCCGCATGGCTGCATGCCCATCTGTCCGCGACCCTGCCGGACGGCGTGAAGCTGATTTTGCCGGGCATCGGTTATGCCTGCTGTCCGGACCACAGCCTGAAACGCGATATCCTCGCGCAGCTGCCGCCGGAACTCGGCATCCGCCTGACGGACTCCTGTGCAATGCTGCCGGAGGCCAGCATCTGCGGCCTGGCCATCGCCCATCCTGCCGCCGCTTATCACGATATCCGGCATATCACGCCGGAAGCCATATCCCGCTATGCCGCCCTGCGGGGCTTCTCCCCGCAGGAAACCGCCCTCTTCCTCGGTTTTTTGTCCTTATCCTGAAAATACCTATCTTTGACTTCCATATTTGTCAAGCAACATGATGAAACGCCTTTTGATTCTCTTTGCGGCCGTCCTTCCCTTGGTGGCGGGATGCCAGAAGCCGCAGCCTGTCGCCGACGCCCCTTCGATTGTGTGGGAGAGCAATCCGTCCTTTGTCGAGAAAGAAATGACTGCCGATTTGGATGCCGTCGTTACGCTGAACGCCCCTGCCGGAATGGATGCCCTGACCCTCACCCTCGGCCTGGGCAATTATGCGCTGCTGGCCAATCCCTATGTCAAAATCGCCGCCAACAAGGGCTCGCTGACCAAGGCCCCCGTATTCGATGTCATTGACGACGACTCCGTGGCCGGTCTTTTTTCCGGTCTCGGGCTGACGGCGGGTTCTGTGCTCCGTGGCCGCGAGCAGGTGAAAATTGATTTCCTGAAGTTGCTGGAAACCATCCTGGAGGGACAGCCGGTGGAGAACGATACGAGTTTCTATATGGAAATCAGGCTGGTGGACAGCGCCGGCAACGGAGCCGTCCGCATGGTCCGCTTCCATTATACCATCGGCCCGGTGTTCACGTGGAAGAACAATCCCGACTTTGCGGTCGTCACCCTCAATGACGCCGCCGTGAATACCCGCATTTCCATTTCCGCTCCCGGATGTATCGAGAAACTGTCCATTCGGCTGGAAGAGGGATGCGCGCCGCAACTGGCCTCTTATGTGAAGAACCGGACGACGGAGCAGTCGATGGTCATCGACCTCGTGGAGGATGCCCGTGTGGCCGAAACGTTCAAGGGCTACTTCCCTTCGGGGGCCGCCGTCGTGAACAAGACGGATGTCACGCTGGACTTTTCGTTCATATACGGCATCAAATATGACTTGTCCGCTTCGACCAATGTCTTCACGGTGACGGCTGTGGACAATTTCGGCAAGGAGTCTTCCGCCCAGGTGAAATTCAAGATATGAAGCAGCTGTTCCTTACCTGGGTCCTGCTGGCTGCCGTAGCGGGATGCAGGACGGCTTCCGAGGGGGTGGCTCCCGGGCAGAATGGCGCCATCGCCAACATCATGAACCGCAAGAGCGTCCGCAGTTTCACGGGGGCGCGTCTGACGGCGGAGCAGCAGGAAACCCTGCTGCGCGCGGCGATGGCCGCTCCGACGGCGATGAACGTCCAGCCCTGGCAGTTCATCGTGCTGGATGACGCGGATGTCATCGCAGACGTGTTTTCGGAAGACCGGCAGGCGGATATGTTTGCGGCGGCGGGTGCGGTATTCATCATCTGCGGCGAAACGACCTTCCCGGGAAGGCCGCCGGGTATGGATGTGGAACCTGTGGCCCGTCCCAACGAGTTCTGGTTTGAAGATTGTGCGGCAGCTACGGAAAACCTGCTGCTGGCGGCGGAAGCCCTTGGTCTCGGCGCCGTATGGACGGCCTGCTATCCGATTGCCGGGAGGATAGAGATGCTTCGGGAAAAACTCGCCATTCCTGCGGGCGTCGTGCCGTTCTCCGTCGTGCCGGTCGGGGTTCCGGCAGGGGACAACCGTCCGAAAGACAAGTGGAAACCCGAAAAAATCCACCGCAACCGGTGGTAAGTCCCTGTCCGGAGATGAGCAAGAACAAAAAATCGTTGAAACAAACCGGAGAACGGCTCCGCCGCCTGATGGTGGCGGTCAAGGATGCCGTGTTTCCCCTGTATAGCGACATTACCCCGGAAGAAGCCCTCCGCATCATCCGGGAGTCGCTGGAAGACTTGACGGACGCGCAGACGACCCAGGCCTTCCTGGACGGGTTCCCGGAAATCAAACGGCTGATACTGACGGATGTGGAGGCTATTGCGCACATTGACCCCGCTGCCGCGGACGAGCAGGAAATCATCTTCTGCTATCCGGCTGTTACAGCGATGCTCCATTACCGGACGGCGCATCTCCTGTACACGCTCGGCGTGGGCATCATCCCCCGGATGCTGACCGAACACGCCCATTCCGTCACCGGCATCGACATCCACCCGGCCACGACCATCGGCGAGTATTTCGCCATTGACCACGGAACGGGCGTCGTCATTGGAGCTACATCCCGCATCGGCAATCATGTTACGCTTTATCAGGGAGTTACGCTGGGTGCAAAGAATTTCCGCTATGGTGAGGACGGGCTTCCGCTGAAGCTTCCCCGCCATCCCATCCTCGAAGACGGGGTGACGGTGTATTCCAATGCGTCCATCCTCGGACGCGTGACCATCGGCAAGGGCGCGGTCATCGGCGGAAACGTGTGGCTGACCCATTCCGTCGCGCCCGGCGCCCGTGTCTTGCAGGGACAAATCCAGGAATCCTTTACCGACGGCGCCGGCATCTGATCCCTCCGTTAGCTACCTCCACGAAAAACAAAAGATAACGCGTATGAAAAAACTATTTCTGCTGGCGCTTGCCGCATCCCTGAGCTTGCTGTCTTCTGCGCAGGAAATTCGGGATATAGAGACCACTGTCCGCCTCTTTAAGACCGGGAATGCCCTCGTGGTGCAGACGTGGGACATTACGGTGACGGAAGGAACGGAATGGTATATTCCCGTTTGCAATCCCGGGAAAAGCCGCATCACCCGTTTTCGGGTTTTTGAGCATGACCAGGAATTTGACTGCGATGAGGAATGGAATTCCAAACGGTCGATGGAAGCCAAGGCCCGGCGCTGCGGGATTGCCCGGAAAAAAGGGCAGGACATTGAATTATGCTGGGGGCTAGGCTCGCACGGGGACCATGTGTTCACGCTTGTCTATGTCATCGAAAACCTTGTGCAGGCCTATGAAGACTGCGACGGTTTTCACTGGCATTTCCTCAATGACGAATGGTCCGTATGTCCCCGGCACGCCTCCATTACGTTCTTGAACGAGACCGACGGAGACGCTTGGTACAGGACGGACCCGGAACATGGCAATGTCCGTTTCTGGGGTTTCGGGATGGAGGGCTCCTCCGGGATTGCGGACGGTATCATCCGTTTCGAATCCTCCAAGCCTTTCCGCTACGCCAGTTTCTTCTCTGCGCTCATCTGTTTCGACAAGGGCCTGTTCGATCCGCAGGTTTCGGGCGACGGCACTTTCGAGGCTTTGAAGAAAACCGCCTTTGAGGGCAGCGATTATGGAAAACGCGAGGATGGCTTCGACAGCGAAAAGGCCGGGCGGATCCTGGCTTATGTCCTCCTGCTGATTCCGATTCTTTTCGTCGGGGTGATTTTGAGTTACATCTTTTTCCATCTCTATTGGAAAATCACCGGTCGCCGGTACAAGAAAAGCATATTCGGGAAAAACAAGATTGCCGGGTGGTCGCGGGACATTCCGCTGGACGGGAACCCGACGGCGCTGTTCAGCCTGTTGTGTGACGGGGACAACCTGGTCAGCAACGTCCAGAAACGCCTGCCCAACCTGGTGAGCGCCTATTTCCTGAAATGGATTCAAAGCGGCCTGCTCGAGGTGGAAAAAGACGCGCAAAAGGAAGGACGGGTCAACCTTCGCTTTGTCGAAAAGGACGATATCTCATTTGGCGATGCCATGGAGAAAAGAATCTATCGCGCTGCCTTGGAAGCCGCCGGGCAGAACCGGCTTTTGGAGGCCGATGAGTTCAAGGCCTGGTCCTATAGACACGACGAGGTTGTTCTGGAGTGGCCGAAGGATGCCGTGAGCGAAGGCGCGGAGATTTGGCGTCCCCTTTCCCCGGAGGAGCGCTGCCATGCCGTGGAATTCCGGAATTTCCTGAATGATTTTACCCTGATAGACCAGCGGCAGGCACCGGAAGTGGGCTTGTGGCAGCAATACATGGTCTTGGCCGCAGCGATGGGCATTGCCGACAAAGTGGCCCGGAATTTTGAAAAATTGTTCCCCAAGGTCATGGAAGAATACAGCCGGACGTCCCATATGCGGGATATGACGACCACGTATACGGTCTTGCAGGACTTGCGCTTGTCATCTGCGGCCATGGTAGCTTCTGCTGCCAAGCGGGATGCGGAGCGGAAAGCTGCCGAGGCGCGGGAACGGCGTGATTCCGGCGGTGGCGGCTCGATTTCCTTCGGCGGCGGCGGTGGCGGCTTCGGCGGCGGTCACGGGGGTGGTGCGCGGTAGCGGCCTTTGACACGTGCCTTTCTGCCGTTTTCCGGCATGCATATCCATGATATTCAGCGGGCATTCCTGGCAGCAGGAATGCCCGTTAGAAACGACGCCCAGGTACGCCGCCGTTTCTGACGGGTACGCCGGCTGTTCAAGCGAATTTAGTCCGTGGGTATCTCGGGGTGCTGTACGGACAGCGGCAGCCCTTTCTGCGAGAGGTAGAACATATAGAGGATGACCGTTTTGTCGCCCCGATTCTCGCCGTGGTGGATGGCGTTCACCATCTCTACGACGGCTTCGCCCTCATGCACCACTTTTTCCTTGCCGTCCAGGCCGATGATGGTCAGTTCGCCCTGTACCAGGATGCCGTGGTTCATGACGGGGTGGGCGTGCCAGCCCAGTTTCTGCCCGGCGGGAATCTCGTATTTGATGGCCACCACTTCGGGACTGCCTTCCAGGTAGTTGGGGAGCTCGACGCCATCCCAGCTCTGGCTGGTGCGTATCAGCTCGGTACTCTTTACCTCCCTGGCCTCATGTTCTTCCTGTCCATGGGTGTTGTGGCAGCCCGCCGTAAGGGACATTGCGCCGCAAATGAGGGTGGCGGCCATCACCCAATTGAAAACCCTTTTCATGTTTGTTGGCGTTATGGTGATAATCAGTTTTACCTTGCGTCAGAAAAGATACCCGACAGCGATGGACAGGCAGTTGCTCTTTTCTGTAATGCCATTTATCTTGCTGGTGTTCGTCAGGCCGAATTTGTAGCTGACTTTCACCCGGATGGTTTTGTTGATGTCAGTCCAGACACCGCCCCCGAGGAACACATCAAACCTCCGGTTGTCTTGCGCGTAATAGTTGTAGGGCGGATTGATGGATGTTTCCTGTGACAGGAGGCCATAGTAGAGCGTGGGCCCGGCAAAGAACGAAAGGCTGACATGGCCGCTCATCGGGAGCCGGTAATTGAAATCAAGGGGGGCAAACAGACCAAGCTCTTTGTACTTGAAGCCGGCTTCATTGTTGAAAGAATAGCCGATGCCCAAGCCCGGAGCGACAGCAAGATACTCTGTCAGCGAGAAGTTATAATCGGCTGCCGCCAGAAGGCCTTTATAGGAACCCGAAAGCCTGCCTGCCGCATTTTCGGTCTTCAGCGTGTTTAGCAGGATGCCTAATTGTACGCTTGCTTGCGCATGGGCCGCCGCTGTCATCATCAGCATAACGACCGGCAATAATAATTTTTTCATCATTGTTAATGGGTTTAAAATCAAAATCCATGCCTATATCGTCTTGTCGCGCCACTTTCTCTTGTGGATATATACGGCGCACTGGAGCCAGATGCACAGCGAATAGACGGCACCGGTGTCAACGTAAGGCGTGACCTGTGCGGCGGTTTCAATCTTCAGGGTGCCGTCCATAAATATCTTGAGGGTATGCACTTTCAGGTGCTCAGCGTTGAATTTGCGTTAAAGACTAATTGTCAGTTGCCTTTACAAAACAGGCCACAAGGCCGTAGGTGATGGTGGGACGAATCCAGATTTCTGTGAGCAGGTAAGCGGTATATTCATCTCCGGGTTCCAAGATGATATCCAGGTTATAGAGCGCAGCAATGAGCATGTCCACCAGAAAAATCATCCACAGGTTACGCTTGGAATAGGTCTTCCACTCCTTGCGGGCATAGAAATAAGTGAGCATAATGAGCAGCGCTACAGAAAGGACCAGGCAAGCCTTCTGGATGGGGAAATATGCCAGATGGGGCTGGAACAGGATGTCCCGGAGCAGCACGGTGACGCCCACGCACGCGGAGCACCAGTAATTGAACTGCTGCGTGGTGATGCGGCAGTTGAAGAAATACATCCACATCATCACCAGACAGGCTATGTAGAACAGGTTGAGAACCAGTTCCGGCCACGATTCCTGCAGGCCGAAATGCCACACCCCGTAGAGCATGATTCCCACAGAGAGCACCGCGGCTACGGCAGTAACCACGATGTTGAAGACGTCCGATTTGTTCTTGAATCTGATATTCATGGCTTATCGTTTTTTATCCTCGATCATGTGTACGTCGCGCTGCGGGAACGGAATCGTGATGCCGTTCCCGGCCAGAATCTTGTAAATGAGTTCCTTGCATTGATACCTGTATTCGATTTGCTCGGGCACCAGCACGTACTGCCTGACCGCCACATCCACGGAACTTTCGCCAAAATTGTCAAAGCGGATGTAGATGCCGTACGTGGGCTCAACGATATCCCGGCCATACTTGTCCTTTGTCTTGAGGACCTCCAGTCCCTTCTCCAGCGCTTCCCTTACCTTCTGGAAGTTGGCCCCGTATGCAATGCCCACCTTGATAATGGTGAGTTCGTAAGCGTGGTTGCGGGTAAGGTTGGTAAAGTTCTTGCCAAACAGCGATGAATTCAGGAAGGCCACCTGGGTTCCGAAGAGCGTTTCTACCAGGGTGGTCTGGTAATTGATGTCAACCACTTTGCCCCGGATGCCGTCGCACTCAATCCAGTCACCCACCCTTAACCGGCCTCCCATGAGTTGGATACCGTAGATGAAGTTGTTGAGGATATCCTTGAGAGCCAGACCGATACCGGCTGACAGGCCGCCGGCGATAAGGGCCAGCGAGTTGGTGGGGATATGGAGCGTGACGACGAAGAGGTCGATATACATGAACCAGACAAAGACGCTGATAAGGCTGTTGCCCAGCGCCAGGTTCACTTCGTCGTTCCGCACGGTCTT
>JAGAFI010000088.1 GCA_017612675.1 Bacteroidales bacterium | reverse complement strand
TGCGATGGTCGCGAAAATCTCCCTGACATGCCGGAAGATTGCCGAATAGCGCTTGCCCGACGCGGCATCTGCGTGGTGATTCCGACCTGCAACAACGCCGGGACCATCGCGGACGTGGTGACGCGTACGCAGCGCTACTGCCGGGATGTCTTTGTCGTGCTGGACGGTTGTACGGACGACACGCTCGCGCAGTTGGAGGCCTTGCCGGAAAAGCCGGAGCTTATCATCCTGCCCCGGAACCGGGGGAAGGGGCGTGCGCTACAGGCCGGTTTCCGGCAGGCGGAGGCGGCAGGCTTTGCCTATGCCATCACGCTGGATGCGGACGGGCAGCATTATCCGGAAGACATCCCCGTTTTTCTGGAAGCGAACCGCCGCCGCCCGGGGGCGCTTATCGTCGGGCAGCGCATGGGGCTGGCGCACGTGGTGCGCAGCCGGGGAAGCCGCTTTGCGAATGCCTTCAGCAACCTGTGGTTTTTCCTGCAGACGCTCGTGCCCCTGAAAGATACGCAGACGGGTTACCGGCTGTATCCTTTGCGGAAATTGCACGGAATACCGGTGACCGCCCGCTATGAAGCGGAACTTTCGCTGCTGGTCTTTGCGGCCTGGCGCGGTGTTCCGGTGGTGGGACAGGACGTGCGGGTTTACTACCCGTCCCGGGAGGAACGGGTGTCGCATTTCCGTCCCCTGGCTGATTTCGCCCGGATTTTCCTGCTCAATGTGGCCTTGTGCCTGCTGGCCTGCGTCTATGGCCTGCCTGTGACGCTGTTGCGCTGGACGGGACGCTTTTGCAAGTCTTTTTTCCTGTTGTTCTCCTATGCCGCCCTCCTGTTGCTGGCGGTTACGCCCGGGGTGTTCCTCTATCTCAAATGCGGGCGGATGACGGAAGCGAAAAAGGAGCGCCTGCATGGCTTCATCTGCCGTTTTGCCCGTTTCGGCACGAAAGTGCTCGGCCTTTTCGGCAATCCTTATGCGGTCGGCGGCTGCACGGAGGAGGATTTTCGCCGTCCGGCCATCATCATCTGCAACCACCAGTCCCACCTGGATTTGCTGGCGATGCTCGCCCTGACCCCCAGGCTGGTCGTCCTCACGGCGGATTGGGTATGGCACAATCCGTTGTACGGTTTCATCATCCGGGAAGCGGACTTTCTTCCCGCTTCCGCCGGTCTGGAAACCATCGCCCCGCATTTGGAACGGCTGGTCGCAAAGGGGTACAGCGTCGCCGTCTATCCGGAAAGCACCCGCTCGCAGGACGGGCGTATCGGGCGCTTCCACCAGGGCGCTTTCTATCTGGCGGAACGCTTGGGACTGGATGTCCTGCCTCTCGTGCTGTACGGAACGTATCATGCGCTGCCGAAACACGGACGCTGGCTGCGGCGCTATCCGATCCGGCTGGAAATAGCGCACCGCGTGCCGCGCGAAACGCGCCTGCAGTACGGCGAAGATTTCCGGTCGCAGGCATCGGGCATGCGGAAATATTATGTCGCGCGATATGCGGAGATTGCTGACCAAGTGGAACGGACAGGGATATGAATAACAGTGCAGTCATCATCGGAGGCGGTCTCGGCGGCCTTTTCACCGGCGCCATCCTCGCGAAAGAGGGATGGACGGTGTGTGTGCTCGAGAAAAACGCCGTCATCGGCGGGGGGCTCCAGAGTTTCCGCCGTTTCGGCGAACTGTTCGATACGGGGATGCACGTCGTCGGCGGGATGCAGCGGGGCGGAAACGTCCGGCGGCTTTGCGAGTATCTCGGCATCTGGGACAAGGTGCAGGTCCGGGACGCCGACCCGGAGCAGAGCGACAGCCTCTTCGTCGCCGAGGACAACAAGACGTACCGCATCGCCCGGGGGCGCAACGGTTTCATCGATTCCCTGTGCCGGGACTTCCCGGGGCAGCGGGAGGCCTTGGGCGCGTATGTGGATGCTTTGTACCGCATCGCGGACGAGGTGGCGATGTTCCGGCTCCGTCCGGAGACAGCGGCGTCACAGACGCATTCCGAAGCGTTTTACATGCCAGCCAGCGAGCTGATAGCCAAATATATAGAAGATGCGCGGCTGCGCAGTGTCCTCGCTTACCTGAATCCGTTGTACGGCGGTCGGGCGGAGGTTACGCCTGCCTATGTCCACGCCGTGGTTTCCGTGTTGTATATGGGCGGGGCGAGCCATTTTGCCGGGGGCAGCGTCCTGTTCGCGGAAAGCCTGCGGGCGTGCATCGAAGCAAACGGCGGACGCGTCCTCGCCGGGGATGCGGTGACGGCGGTACACAGCGAAGGTAAGCAGATTACCGGCGTGTCCACGGCCAGCGGGAAACAGTATGCCGCGGACTGCTATGTCTGTGCCATCCATCCCTGTACCTTCCTGTCGCTGCTGGACGATGAAAGCATCCTGCCCCGACCTTACCGGGAGCGGCTGCGCGAACTGCCGAATGCCTGTTCCGCCTTTACGCTGAACATCAAGTTCCGTGCAGGCACTTTCCCGTTCAGCCGCACCACGATGCACTATGTGTCGCGTTACGACAAAATCTGGCAGGTCGGGGAAGCCCGGCAGTGGCCTTGCGGGTTCGTGTGCGTCACGCCGCCCGAACTGGTGCAGGGGGACTATGCCGGCAAGATGATTGTGACGGTGCCGATGCCCTGGGAAGCCGTCAGCCGCTGGGAACATACGGTGTCCGGCCAGCGGGGGGCGGACTATGTGGCCTGGAAAGCCGTGCAGGCGGAAAAGGTGCTCTCGTGCCTGGCGGACATGTTCCCAGGCATCCGGGACTGCATCGAAGCCGTCGATACCGCTTCGCCCCTGACCATCCGGGATTTTTACGGGGTCAAGGACGGGTCCATGTACGGCTTCGTCAAAGACTGCCGCAACCCGTTGCTTTCGCAGGTGCCTGTCGTGACGAAAGTGCCGAATCTTTTCCTGACCGGGCAGAACTGCAACCTGCACGGCTTCTGCGGCGTGTCGCTTACTGCCGTGAGTACCTGTGAAGCCATTCTCGGCAGCCATTGTATCCTGGACAAACTCAACCGCTTCGACGACATCCGCCCGTATTACGATGCAGAAATCCCCGCGGCGATGCACCGGATGGCGCACCACCCGTCCCTGGGGAAAGTCATGGACTACCTGTTTCCGGACGGCGACGTGGCGGCGATGCAGGCGCAGCTGGAAACAATCAGGACGGTGGACGAATTCCAGACAAAAATCATGTATCCCGTCCTCAACCGGGTGTTCGAAAAGACCTGCCCGGAATATGCCTGTGCCGGTCTGGAGGACCTCGACCCCGCGCAGCATTACCTTTTCGTGTCCAACCACCGGGACATCATGCTCGATGCGACCCTGCTGACCTGGTCCCTGTATGTACACGGTTTCGATACGCCCGAGATTACTTTCGGGGCGAACCTGATGCAGGATGATTTTGTCGTGGATGTAGGCCGGGTGAACAAAATGTTCCGGGTGGAGCGTCCGGGCAGTGACATGCGGGCGTTTTACCACATGTCCGAACACCTGTCCGACTATATCCGCACGACCGTCGGGCAGAAGTGCCAGTCCGTCTGGATTGCCCAGCGCAACGGCCGCACGAAAGACGGCACCGACCGCACGGACCAGGGCATCATCAAGATGTTCGCCATGAGCGGCCCCGCAGACCGGGTGCGCGCCATCGCCGACCTGCACATCGTGCCGGTGGCCATTTCCTATGAGTGGGAGCCCTGCGACCTGCTCAAGGCGGTTGAACTGTACAAACGGGCTGCAGGGCCTTATCGGAAACAGCCGGGCGAAGACCTGCACAGCATCCTTACGGGCGTTACGCAGCAGAAGGGGCGCATCCGCCTGCAAGTCTGCCCCCCCCTCCGCGAAGCGGAACTCCGGGCTTTCGGACCGCTGACTGCCAACCATTTTTACAAGCAGGTCGCCACGCTCATCGACAGCCGGATATGCGCGGCCTACCACCTGCATCCCAACAATTACATCGCGCATGACCTGCTGAGCGGAAACGGGACGTTCCGCTCGCAATATACCGATGCGCAGAAAGAACGCTTCGAGGCCTATGTCGCGCAGCAGCTGCAAGCCCTGCCGGCGGAAGGGAAGACAGCGATATACCGCCTGCTGCTGGGCATTTACGCCCATCCGGTGGACAGCAGGGATTTGTTTGCAGCCGCATGAAGATAACGGACATATTCGATTTCTTTTCCACACACCGGAAAATGCGGGCGGCTTCGCTGCTCTTGCTTTCCGGGGTGTTCGCCGCGTTGCTCTGCACGCTCCGTTTCAGCGAGGATATCCGGGATTTCCTGCCGCTGGGAACGGTGGAACGCGAAGAAATGTCCCTCTACCAAAACGTTTCCGGTGCGGAAAAGCTCTATGTCGTATTCACGAGTCCCGGCGATGCCGATGTGACGGTCGGGGCGATGGATCTGTTCGTGGACATCGCCACGGCGGATGACCCCGGCTACGGCTGTGACTTTGCGTCGGGGGGCATCGACATGGCGGCCATTTCGGAAGCGGCGGACTTCGTATATGCGCAGGCCCCGTATTTCCTGACGGCGGCGGATATCGACCGGATGGACAGTCTGCTGGCCGTCCCCGCTTTCGTGCAGCAGGCCCTGGCGCGGGACCGGGAGATGCTTTTGTTCCCGGCCTCCTCGCTGGTGTCGAAAACCGTTTCCCATGACCCGCTGGGGCTGTTTTCGCCCGTCATGGAACGCTTGCAGGCCGGGAGTTCGGCGGGCTTTGCCCTGTACGGCAATTATGTGTTTACCCCGGACATGCGCCGTGCCCTCCTGATGCTGGATTCGCCTTTCGGCAGCAGCGAGACGGCGCAGAATGCCCGGCTTCTGCAATATCTGGAACAGGTGGCCCGCCGGATGCAGGAGACCTGTCCGGACGTCGCGGTGGACATTCTCGGCGCCCCGGCCATCGCCGTCGGCAACGCCTCCCGCATCAAGCAAGACAGTTTCCTTGCCATTTCGCTTTCGCTGGTCCTGATACTCCTGCTGCTGGCGTATTCTTTCCACGGCATCTGGAACATCCTGCTGGTGTTCCTGTCCGTCGGCTGGGGCCTGCTCTTCTCGCTTGGCGGCCTGGCGCTGTTCCGGGACCATATCTCAATCATCGTCATCGGCATCTCCAGCGTCATCTTGGGCATCGCCGTCAATTATCCGCTCCATCTGGTTACGCATACGGCCCACCAGCCGGACCGGCGGGCGGCATTGCGGGAAATCGTCTCACCGCTGGTCATCGGCAACATCACGACGGTCGGCGCCTTCCTCGCGCTGGTCCCGCTTCAGGCGGGCGCGCTGCGGGACCTGGGGCTTTTTGCCTCCCTGCTGCTTGTCGGCACCATCCTGTTTGTCCTCCTGTACCTGCCCCATTATGTATCGGTCCGTCCGGGCCGGCGGCAGGGGGGACGCCTGCTGGACGCGCTCGCGGCCTTTTCGCCGGAAAAGCACCGGGGGATAGTCGTGGCCGCGGCGCTGCTCACCGTCCTGCTGGGGATTTTCAGTTTCCGCACGCAGTTCGACGCGGACATGTCGCATATCAACTACATGACGCCGCAGCAGCGGGCAGACATGCAACTGTTCGAGGATTTGCTGGCCCGGGACGATACCCATGCGGCGCAGGGGCTGTATGTTTATGGAAAGGGGCGCAGCTATGACGAGGCCCTTTCGGACCTGTATGGCCGGCAGGGGCGCGTGGACAGCCTGCAACGCTGCGGGATGCTGGCGCGGCAGAACGAGCTTGCTTCCTTCTTCGTGCCGGAAGGCGAGCAGCGACAGCGCTTGTGCCGCTGGCGGGATTTCGTCGGGCGCCACCGCGAGTGCCTGACGGCGGCGTTGCAGGAAGAAGCCCGGAAGGCCGGTTTTTCCGCGCAGGCTTTTGCCGCTTTTTCGGCGCTGCTGGAACGGACGGACACGCTCTCGCCGCGGCGTTTCGAGGCTTTTGCCCCGCTGGCGCAAAGCATTTTCAGCCGGAGCTTTGCCTCACTTCCGGAAAGCGGGGCCTGCTATGCCGTGGAAGCCGTGAACGTAGCGCCTGCCGACATGGAATCCGCCAAAAGCGCCATCGGCGGGCGGTGTTTTGACCTTGCCGGCATGAACGGGGCCATGACGCGCGGCATTTCCGACAATTTCAACTATATCGGCTGGGCCTGCTCGCTGATTGTCTTTTTCTTCCTGTGGTTTTCCTTCGGGCGCGTGGAGCTTGCCCTCATTTCCTTCCTGCCGATGGCCGTCAGCTGGATTTGGATACTCGGGCTGATGGCGCTGCTCGGCATCAGATTCAACATCGTCAATGTCATCCTCGCCACCTTCATTTTCGGGCAGGGCGATGACTATACGATTTTCATGACGGAGGGCTGCCAATACGAACATGCCCGCAAGTCGCCCATCCTGGCTTCTTACAAGAACAGCATCCTGCAGTCCGCGGCCATTATGTTCGTGGGTATCGGGACGTTGGTCGTCGCCCGGCATCCGGCGCTGCGCTCCCTGGCGGAGGTGACCATTGTCGGCATGTTTTCCGTGGTGCTGATGGCTTGCCTGATTCCGCCCTGCCTGTTCGGCTTCCTGACTGCGAAGCAGGGGCGGGAACGGCTGTATCCGCTTACGTTCCGGACGCTTTTCTGCGGCGCCCCGAAGACGCCGGAAGAAAAAGTGCGGAGCCGCTATGCCTACCGGGGGAAAGACATCGAGCGTACCGTGCGCCGCAACCTGCGGAAATGCGCGGCCCTGCCGTGCCCGGATGCAGCCGGGGATTCCTGCGTGGAACTTTTTGAAACGGGGTATGGCGAACTTGCCCTGCTGGCGGCACTGTCCCATCCGCAGCGGACGGTCCGCACGCATATCCCGGATGCGGAACACCGGCGCATCGCCATGGCTGCCGCCGCCGGACTGGTGGACAATATCGAATTTTACAAGTAGCGAAATATGGAAAAGAATGAAATCAAAGCCTTGTTGGGCGACATCCTTCCCGCCGTGGATTTTGACGCAGACTTCCTGTTTGCCGAACTCGATTCTTTAAGCGTGGCAACGATTCTGTACGCCCTTTCCCGGAAATACGGTGTCCAGTTGGATGCCGGGGACGTGACGCCCCGGAATTTCAAGAACCTGGAGGCGCTTGCCGCCATGGTGGGCCGGAAGATGACCCTGGAAGGCCGGATTCAGCAGCATGCCGCCACGCAGCCCGACAAACCCGCCGTCATCTGCGGCAGTGAAAGCGTCAGTTATGCGCAGCTTTGGGATGCCATTCTCCAAAAGGCGGAAACCCTGTCGGCGGCGGGACTGAAACCCCGTCAGGCGTATGTGTACCGGGCCAACCAGGATATCGACTTCATCGTGACCTATTGCGCCGTCCACTACCTGAAAGCGGTGGCCGTCCCGCTCGAACATTTCGCCACGGAAGAGAATTTCGAGGCGGTCAGGCGGGAGGTGGCCTCCTACGACTTCCCGGACGGCGTGGCGGATACGCTCTATACGACCGGGACGACCGGCAAATCGAAAGGCGTGATGCTTTCCGAAACCTGCCTGCAGGCCTGTGCGGAGAATTTCATCGTGGACCTGCATTTCAACGGAGATTTGCTGTTCATCATCAGCGGACCGCTGAACCATATCGCATCGCTCTTCAAGATTCATCCCACGCTGACGGCGGGCGGCACCATCTGCATCCTGGACGGCCTGCGGGACATGAATGCCTTTTTCAAGGTGTTCGAGCTGCCGTTTGAAAAATTCGCCACGTTCATGGTGCCGGCCAGCATCCGGCTGCTCATGCAGTTCTCGTATGAACGGCTGTGTGCGCTGGCGCCCAAAATCGCGTTTATCGAGACAGGGGCGGCGCCCATCACCCGGGCGGAAATGGAGCAGTTGAGCAAGGCCCTGCCGTATTCGAAGCTGTACAATACCTACGGCGGCACGGAAATCGGCTGTGTCGCGACCTATGACTTCAACGACGGGAAATACATGGAGGGCTGTATCGGCCGTCCGCTCAAGAATGCGTCCGTGGAGATTTCCCCGGAAGGGACCATCGTCGTGTCCGGCTTGACCGTGATGAGCGGTTATGTCAATGACGTCGAAAGCACGGAAAAGGTCATCGTGGACGGGAAAGTCCATATGTCCGACCTCGGATATTTCGATGAAAACGGGCTGATTCACCTGACCGGCAGGCAGGGGGACGTGATGAACGTGGGCGGCTACAAAGTGAATCCGCTGGAGGTGGAAAGCGCCGCCGCGGGCTTCCCGGGCCTGAAAGACTGCCTCTGCTGCGTCGCCGGACATCCCGTCATCGGTCCCGTCCTGAAACTGCTGGTGGAATACGACGGGGAGCAGCCTTTCGACAAGCACGCGCTGGCCGTCTGGCTCAAATCCCGGCTGGAACCCTTCAAGGTGCCGGTGATGTACGAACTCGTCGATGCCATCCGGTACACCTACAACGGCAAGAAAGACAGAAAAGCGTATAAATAATACTTAATGTTTATATTTGCATGACGGGAAACGCCGGAAGGGCGGTCCCGGACAGGATGGGAAATGGGAGAAAATGACTTTTCACGACTGGAGTTGAGCCTGCCGGCCTGCCGGAGCAACTATCGCTATTTCAGGTCTTTGCTGCGTCCGGCTACGAAGCTGCTCGTGCTGGTGAAGGCGAATGCCTACGGCCACGGTGCCGTGGAGTTCGCTTCGCTGATGCAGGCGGAGGGGGCTGACTATCTCGCGGTGGCCCTGCCGGTGGAAGGTGTGGAACTGCGGCGCAACGGCGTGTCCCTGCCCATCCTGGTCCTGACGGCGGGAACGGACTTTTTCCCGGACATCATTGCCCACCGGCTGGAACCGGGCATTCCCAATCTCTATACCCTGGAAGCCTTGTGTGCCGAACTGGAACGGCAGGGAATCCGGGATTATCCCATCCACATCAAGCTGGA
>JAGAFI010000087.1 GCA_017612675.1 Bacteroidales bacterium | reverse complement strand
CGTCGCTGAACTGCTCCTTCTGCCGCCACGCAATGCTTTCGGGCAGCATGTCGGAGAAGGCCTCCCGGACGATGCGCTTTTCGATGGCTTTGCCGGGACACATCTTCGCCGCGGGATTCAGCCCCATCGCCACATCGAGGGATTCCTTGTCGAGGAACGGTACCCGGCCTTCCACCCCCCACGCGGCCAGCGATTTGTTCGCCCGCAGGCAGTCGTACAAGTGGAGTTTGCCCAATTTGCGCACGGTTTCTTCATGGAACGCCCGCGCATCCGGCGCCTTGTGGAAATACAGGTATCCGCCAAAAATTTCATCCGCCCCCTCTCCGCTGAGCACCATCTTGATGCCCATGCTGTGGATGACGCGCGCCAGCAGGAACATGGGGGTGCTCGCCCGTACCGTCGTCACGTCGTATGTTTCAATGTGATAGATAACATCCCGGAGCACGTCCAGCCCCTCCTGCACGGTATAGTTCACTTCGTGGTGAACGGTGCCGATGTGTTCCGCCACAATGCGCGCCTTTTCCAAATCCGGGGCGCCCTTGAGCCCCACGGCAAACGA
This sequence comes from Bacteroidales bacterium, assembly GCA_017612675.1. GTDB lineage: Bacteria > Bacteroidota > Bacteroidia > Bacteroidales > UBA932 > Cryptobacteroides. The sequence goes on along the minus strand of JAGAFI010000087.1, from coordinate 4,027 downwards.
GTGGAGCCGGGGCCACCAGGCATCGCTGCGGTCCCCGCTCTCGATGCGCTTCGCCGCATATTTGCTGGTAATGGCGGAAATGACGGAACTGTCCAGCCCGCCGGACAGGAGCACCCCGTAGGGAACGTCGCTCATCATCTGGCGCTTGACAGCCGATTCCAGGGCATCGCGGAGCAGCGCCGGGTCTGCCGGGCCGTCCGCCACCGCTTCATAACGCGTCCAGTCCCGCTCGTACCAGCGGCGCAGTTTTCCCTCCCGGCTGTCGAGCAGGTGCCCGGGCAGAAAAGGCTCAAAGCGCTCGCACATGCCTTCCAGCGCTTTCATTTCGCTGGCGACATAGACGGTGCCGCCCTCATCGTAACCGATATAAAGGGGAATGACGCCAATCGGGTCCCGGGCTATCAGATAGCGGTCTTCCGCCTCGTCATACAGCGCGAATGCAAAAATACCGTTCAGTTCGTCCAAAAATGCCGTTCCTTTCTCCCGGTACAGGGCGAGAATCACCTCGCAGTCCGATCCGGTCTGGAAATCATAGCGGCCCCGGAAACGCTCCCGGATGTCCCGGTGGTTGTAAATCTCCCCGTTCACCGCCAGCACCTGCTTCCGGTCCGGAGAATACAGCGGCTGCCCGCCGGACATCGGGTCCACAATCGCCAGCCGTTCATGGCAAAGCGTACAATGCTCCCCGGCATACACACCGCTCCAGTCCGGACCGCGGTGACGAATCCGGGACGACATCCTGAGGGCTTTCCCGCGCGTCTGGAGCAACGGTTCCCTGCTGTCAAAAATTCCTACAAAGCCACACATAATACACTACTCAAACAAAAAAGGCGGACTCCGAAGAATCAGCCTTGTTATGAAACAACAAATATCACTTCTTGACCCTATTTGACTGATGGAATCGGACACAAGAAACCGCGAACCGGATTATTATTCCAGTTCCCGCGATTGTCATTCGCCGACCAGAACGGCAGCACCGCCCAAGTCCGTATATCACCAGCCTTTGTCATCCGACATCATGTAACGACGCAAATATAAAACGCGTTTTTTAAAAATGCAAGGATGGGCGAGGGAATTTACCTGACCCGTTTCCAAATCCGTTCTTCGAGGGGAAGCGGGAGCAGCTTGACCAGCAGCGGGAGGTAGATGTTCATCAGGCCGGGGCGGACGACGGCACGGCCGCGCCACATGCCGCGCAGGGCCCGCCGGACCAGCCAGGCAGGGGTCTTGATGGCGCCGATTCGCATCAGGAAAGCCATCCGGGGGGAATCCAGGCCATACAGGGAGGTCGCAACGGCAGCCGGGCAGACGGTGGTGACATGCACCCCGTACGGGCGCATCTCGAAATACAGGGAACGGCTGAATGTTTTCAGGTATGCCTTCGTGGCCGCATACGCCACGATGCCGGGGCAGCACAGCGAAGCGACCAGCGACGACACGTTGATGATGTATCCCCTGCCGCGCGCTTTCATGTCGCCGCCGAACAGCAGGCACAGCCGGGTAGGGGTGACCATGTGCAGGTTCATCATCGTCTGCACCCGCTTTTCGTCTTCCGGACGCAGTTCCGCGAAAAAGAACATGCCGGCATTGTTGATCAGGATATCGACTTGCAAACCGTGTCCGCGGCACCAGCCGTACAGTTCGTCCGCCGCCTCCGGAGCAGCCAAATCCCGGCAGAGGGGCGTCGCCGAGACGCCGTACGCGGACGCGAGCGCCGCCGCCGTGTCTGCCAAGGGCTTCTCTTCATTGCTGACCAGAAGCAAATCATGTCCGGCGGCAGCCAGCTGCACGGCATATTCCCGGCCCATGCCGGAACTCGCGCCCGTCACCAGCGCCAGCATTTTCCGCTTATCCATATATCTCCACAGCAATCCCCGCTTCCCGCAACGGAGCAAGCAGGGCTTCCATCTGCGCAACGCCGAACTTTTGCAAACCCTGTACCGGAGCCGGGCGCGAAAGGGTATAGGCCATGACCAGCCGGGGGGAAAGCGTCCGCACGATTTCCATCCACGGAAGCAGCACGTCCGGGGCAGAAGAGTCAAAATCCGCACTCCGCAAAAACATCGTCTGCAAGATGAAATTTCCCCGGAAACGCTTCAAGTTCTCCACCACACGGGCCACATCGTAACCGGGTGCGGGCGCGTTGATGCGGGCGGCCAGCGCATTGGTAGGCGCATCCAGTTTCATAATAGGATTGTCCACCTTGCACAAGGCCTCGAAGACACCGGGCGCCTCCAGCCGTGTCGCATTGGACAGCACGGACACGCGGGCTTCCGGGAAAAAGCGGTCGCGCAGGGCCAGCGTATCGCCGATGATGCGGGGAAACTCGGGATGCAGGGTCGGCTCCCCGTCCCCGCTGAACGTGATGGAGTCCACCGCGACATCCTCACGCCGCAGCACGCGGCATTTTTCCGCCAAGGCTTCGCGCACCCGGTCCGCTGCAGGCAGGCGCCGGTCTTCCCGCCCGTCACGGTTCAGCCCGCATTCACAATAAATGCAGTCAAAATTGCAGAGCTTGCCCTTTTCAGGCAACAAATTGATGCCCAATGAACGTCCCAGCCGGCGGGAGGCGATGGGACCGAATACGACTTCTTCCCTCAGCATGGGCGGCACAGCAGGATACTTCCCTCATATAATATATAGAGCGGAAGCGCCAACACCAACATGGAAACGGGGTCCGAGGGCGTCACGAGGGCAGAAAGCACCAGGATGACCAGCAATGCATATTTGCGTCCCCTGCGCAGCGTCCTGCGCGTCACCACCCCCAATTGCGAAAGCACGGCGATGACGGAGGGGAACTCGAAACACAGCCCGACGACCAGCACCATCGTGGTAAACATCGAAATGTAGGAGCCAAGTCCTATCAGGTTCTCAATCCCGTCCCCAATGGAATAATACAGAAAAAAGCGCAGGCAGACCGGCAGGATGAAACAATAGCCGACCGCCGCACCGACATAGAAAAGGATGGAGGCCAGCCAGAAAGCCCCCCGTACCGCCCGGCGTTCTCCCTGGTAAAGGGCCGGGGCGATGAATTTCCAGATTTCCCACAACAACCAGGGCACGGCCAGCACCAGCGCGGCACAGAATGAAGTCCGCAGGTGGACGAAGAACGGCGCCGTAATCTCCACGTTAATCAGGTGAAGCGACATGTCCCATCCCAGCAGCCGATACAGGAAGAAATCCGGTCCGGCAGGTGCGAACACCACGGCAAACAGCCAGTCCTTGCAGGCAAGACCGAGGCAGGCGAACAACAAGACGACAAGCAGTGAACGGAAAAGCGTCCCCCGCAATTCTTCCAAATGCTCCCAAAAACTCATTTCGGGCGCCTGGCCGTCTTTTGCCGCCACGACGAAAGTTACTCTTCCGTTTTCCCTTCGTCCTTTTTGGCGTCTTTCAGTTGCTCGTCCACCTCATTGAGGCCCTGTTTGAAACTACTGACGCCTTTTCCGATGCCCCGCATCAACTCGGGGATTTTCTTCCCCCCGAAAATCAGGAGAATGACGCACAGGATGATGATTAATTCCCACATCCCGACGAACAGCGGATATACAAATAGCATATTACATTTGGTTTAAGGAAGTTTCAAGGGCTTCGATGCGGGCGAGTGCATCGGCTTCTTTCTTGCGTTCATTCGCAATGACCGCCGCCGGTGCATGTGCTACGAAATTGGGATTCGCGAGCTTGGCGCGCACCCCGGAGAGGAACTTGCGCTGGTACTCCAGCTCCGAGAGCACTTTCGCCCGCTCCTGCTGCGTGTCCACGAGTCCGGAAAGCGGTATGCTGAACTTGACCGTCCCCTGGATGAAGCTGACCGCGGGGCCGTCCGGCTGCGGAATGAATGCAGAGATATTCGCGAGCTTCTGCAGCATCGGTTTGAGTTCCCCGAGGAAATCCCCTTCGATGCACAGTTGGAGGGCGTCCTTGGGCGGAATCTGCGTCTGGGCACGGACGGCGCGGATGCCGGCTACGGCGGCACGGGCCAGGTCACACTGTTCGAGGAAGGCCTCGTCGTACGGGCCAGCCACCG
>JAGAFI010000086.1 GCA_017612675.1 Bacteroidales bacterium | reverse complement strand
GTTAAAAAATAGAACATATTAAACGATATCGGCCAATATACTTCTTTTATACATTTTCACAAGCCTAAATAGTCAGGTTTTTAGTAAGTTTATTTGTCCATACCCGACCGGGAATGGTCATAAATGACCGCTGCGACCTCATATGAGATCGCAGCAGTAAGTTTTTAACATATTGAATTTCAATATGTTATATTATTCGAGCAAGATTAATACTCTTCCTCGTTAAAGAAAAAGTCTTCGCGGGTCGGGTAGTCGGGCCAGATGTCTTCGATGGTTTCGTAGATTTCGCCTTCTTCCTCGAGTTCCTGCAGGTTTTCTATCACCTCTTCCGGTGCGCCGGAACGGTTGGCATAGTCAATCAGTTCTTCCTTGGTGGCGGGCCAGGGGGCATCGTCCAATTTGCTGGCAAGTTCCAATGTCCAATACATAATGCAAAAGTTTTTTAGGTTGCAAAGATATCAAAAATCCGAGAATGCCAAAGTATTTTCATGAAGAAGTGTGCCATGGCAGGAAAACGGGCGGGGCGGGAAAGGGGGGGCGGAAGCGGCAAGAACTTTTGGAAAAATTCAAAACTGCATCTAAATTTGCGGCATGGCTTATATAAGAAAGGACCATTACGATGCGCGGTGTACGGCGGAGATTGCCTCGCACGTCAGCGCTATCCTGTCCCTGTTGGGGGAAGACCCGGACCGGGAAGGGCTGCTCAAAACGCCGGAACGGGTGGCGAAGAGCCTGCAATACCTGACGAAAGGGATGCAGGAAGACGGGGTGGAGATTATCCGGAGCGCTATTTTTGAGGAAAAATACCGGCAGATGGTCCTGGTCAAGGACATTGACCTGTATGCTACCTGTGAACACCACCTGCTGCCGTTCATCGGGAAATGCCATGTGGCCTATATTCCCGACGGAAAGATTACCGGATTGAGCAAAATCGCCCGGGTCGTGGAAACCTATGCGCGGCGCCTGCAGGTCCAGGAACGGCTGACCGTCCAGATCCGGGACTGCATCGAAGAAGCGCTGCAGCCGCTGGGGGTGGCCGTCGTCATTGAAGCCAGCCACAGTTGCATGGTCCTGCGGGGGGTGGAGAAATCCAACGCCATTACCACGACGTCCGCCTTCTCCGGTACCTTTCTCAAGGATGCCCGCACCCGCAACGAATTCCTGAACCTCATCGGGAAGGCGCTTTAGTTCGCGTGTGTCCCGGACAGCTTAAAACAACTGCGCGAGCCAAGCCAGAAACGCCTCTTTCCATCCACGGCTTTCCGGACTTCCCAGTTCTTCGCTGGCCCCGAAGCCGTGTTTCCCTTTTTCATATTGGATATAGACGTGGGGAATGCCCTTCCGGCACAGGGCGGAATCCAGCAATTCGGAATTTTGGTACGGCACGATGGGGTCGTCCTGACAGTTGAGCAGGAATACGGGCGGGCAGTCGGCGGGGATATGCCTTTCGAGGGAAAGCGAATCCCGCAGCTGCATATCGTGGATGCGGTTGTCTCCCAGCAGTCCGCGCCGGGAACGTCGGTGGACATACGGCGGCTGCATGGTGACGACCGGATAAATGGGGGCCACGAATGCCGGGCGCAGCGAAGCCTGGCTCCGGATGCCGGCATCGGCGATGAAACTGTGGGCGTGGAAACACGCCGCGGACATAACGAGATGCCCGCCGGCGGAAAACCCCATCATGCCTACTTTCCCGGCATCTATGCCGTAGCCGTCTGCGTTGTCCCGAACATGCTGCAAAGCCCGCTGGGCGTCGCAAATCATGTCCGGATGCCGCTTGCCCCGCAGCAGGATGCGTGCATGGCGTATGACTTCCACATGACCCGCCGTCCGGTAGTGCAGGACAAAGGCGGTGATGCCTTGTGCGCGGAGCCATTCGCCGACCAATTCCCCTTCGGCCTTTTTGTCCAGCCAGAAATAACTGCCCCCGGGACAGACGATGATACCGATGCCGTTGGGCTTTTCCGGCCTGTAAGCATATAGGGTAACTTCCTTGCCATGCGGAACTTTGTATCCCGCCCACAGGGCAACGGTGTCGGAAGGACTGCCCGCCGCCATCCCGGAAAAGGACAGCAGAAGCAGCGGCAGGATTCTCCAGTGTTTGAAAAATGACATCAATACCGTGACTCACGCGCCGGAGACCGGCGCAATTCCGGCGACAAATTTAGCCCTTGTTGCGAATTTTTCCAAAAGGACTTGCCGCGTCCGTTATTTCCCGTCCGTTTCAATCAGTTCCAGCAGGCGGTCGATGGCTTCGCGGTCCGGAATATGGCGCAGGACGGGTGTCTTTCCCCGGTAGATGGTGACTTTTCCGCCCCCTTCTCCGACATAGCCCCAGTCGGCGTCGGCCATCTCTCCTGGACCGTTCACGATACATCCCATCACGGCGATGACCATGCCCTTGAGGTGGGCGGTGCGGCGTTTGACTTCTTCGAAGGTCTCTTCCAGGCGGTACATCGTCCGGCCGCAGCCGGGGCAGGCGATATATTCCGGGCGGTAGAATCGCCGCCGGGCTGCTTGCAGGATTTCATCGCGGACGGTGGCGTCCACGCCCGCTTCTTCCGGGATATCGTCGATTTCACGCGCCAACAACTGCGGCCCCCACGCGAGGGCGGCTGCCATGGCGTCTCCCCATTCCACATTCTGGGGGGCTGTCCTGCCGGCTGCCCAGTCCGCGATGAAGCGTGCTGCAGGGAGTTCCCGTACCGGTGCTTCGGTCAGCGAAACCCGGATGGTGTCGCCGATGCCCTCCCGCAGCAGGCTGCCGATGCCCACGCAGGATTTGATGCGTCCTCCGAGTCCGTTCCCGGCTTCCGTGACACCGAGATGCAGGGGGAAAACCGTGCCGTTCTCCCGCATCAGGCGCACCAGTGCCCGGTACGCTTCCGTCATGACGACCGTGTTTGATGCTTTCAGGGATACGACGACGTTCCAAAAATCCGCATCCACACACATCTGGAGCCATTCCATCGCCGCCTGTGCCATCGCCTGCGGGGTGTTGCCGTACAGGTTGGTGATGTAGGAGCCGAGTGAACCGTGGTTCAGTCCCACGCGGACAGCCGTCCCGTGTTCCCGGCAGACGGACAGGAAGCGGGCGAACCGGGCCCGGGCTTCGTCGTGGTCGGGATGGAAATTCCCCGGATTGATGCGCACCTTTTCGACTTCTGCGGCACAGGCCATGGCCGTTTCCGACGAAAAGTGGATGTCTGCGACCAGCGGTACCTGGCATCCGGCGGCGCGCAGGCGGGCCTTGATGCTCCGCAGGGCCGGCACGTCCTGCAGGCCGGGGACCGTCAGCCGGATCAGCTGCGCCCCCGCTTCCGCGAGTTCCAGGCATTGGGCATACGAAGCGTCCACATCGGACGTGTGCGTGTTGCACATCGTTTGTATGACCAGCGGTGCCCCTCCGCCCAGCCGCAGGGAATCACCGATGCATACTTCCCGTGTTTTCAGTTTTTCCATATACGATTTCCTTGGCTTGCTGCCGCAATTGCGCCGTCGTCTTTCCCGTCCGCTTGGTCAGCTGGAAATGGACGCCGATGCTCGGCATGATGTCAATGGGGTTGGCAAAACGGTAATAATACTGGCTGTTGTAATCCGGACGGTACAGGCTTTCCCAGGACCAGCGTCCGAATATGTTGAAATGGATTTCTACGGGATCGAACATCAGGGCAAGACCCACGCCGCCCTCCAAACCGTAATCGAAGCGGTATTCGTAATCCCGGAATTCCTGCTCATAATTCTTGTCTATCGACGGGCCGCTGCGGTTGACTTCCAGCCGGTAACCGACGAATGCTCCGACATCCACCATCAGTTTGACCCGCCCGACGTCCGTGTGAATCTGCGCCATCGCGGGGATTTCCACGACGCTGATGCGGCTTGTTGTAGCTCCGTCCACATGGGAATAGGGGTTCCCGGTATCGGGATTGTTCTTGATGGCGAAGCCTTCGTGGAGATAGGAAACCCCCACCATCAGCGCAAAATTCGGGATGTAGTCGAACAGCTTTTCGTAATGGGTGAGCATTACGGACACATAATGGGGCGAAAAGACGAAGGTGCTCCCGAGTTTGTCCGGGTTGAAATACATCGTGCTGAAACTCACCCCGTAATTGGCTCCGATGAGGAAATAGTTGTTGATGTCCGCCCCCTTGGCTACCTGCACGGTGTCAAGGTAGGCGTCCGTCATCATCAGCGAATCCAGCTTCTGCGCCCCGGCAGAGAGGGGTGCGAAGCAGAGCAGCAGGAGAAACAGGCAGCGGTTCATCGTTTCAGCAGTTCTATGACGTGTACATCCTGGGTCACTTCCGCGCTGGCAGGGATTTCGATATATTCCTTTCCGTTCTTTTGGAAGAATACGACGGATTCCGGTTGCCGGCGTTCCAGCAGGGAACCGGTATCCACGATGGAATTCTGGTTTTTATCATCCGTGAGCCGGATGAGGTAGCGGCCTGCCTGCAGGTAAGGGAACAGCAACTCCGTATCCTCGTGGACGATATAGCTCCGGAGGACACGTTTCCGGTCTTCGCTCAGCAAGTCGGCAATCAGTTTGCCGTCTACCCCGGTCAGCTTGACCCGCAACGTGCTCAGTTTGTCGTCGGTGGGCAGGGTGATCTTGGTCGCCGTGCTGTCCGACAGGAAACCGTCGATGCTCCGGAAGCAGCCCGCTGGCAGTTTGAGGCTGTATTCAAAGCCCACCTGCCATTTGTCCTTGGGACGGATGACATAGCGCCGCAGGTTCAGGCTGTCCTGCTCGACGCTGAAACTGCCCTTGAATTCTTTCTGGCGGGCGTTCCGGTAGCGGAACTGGATGGAGTCAAACTGCTCGAAGATGATGGGCTGGTCGAATGTGAGCGAAATGCCGTTCTGCTCCACGGTCTCCGGTTTGGCTTCCAGCTTGTAAAGGCAGGTGGTGTCTTCGTGTTTCCGTTTGCGGCGCGGAATCTGCGAAATGGTTTTCCTGCCGTCTTCATAATAGAGCTTGACATGCTCGAGGAAAGGCTGGAAACGCCCGAGCGAATCTGTTTTGCGGTAATTGACAAAGAGATGCAGGGTGTCGGGGGCGGGTTTCCGGGAGTTTATCCACAGTTCGAGACTGTCCTGCAGAATGTTCATCTGGGTGATGATTTCCCGGGGCTTATACCCCTTTACCCACAGCGAATCAATCCAGACGCCCGGAGCCATGAACGTGATGTACGCCGCGCGGTCTGCCGTCCTTTTGCTGCTCTTGAGGAACTGTTTCGTAGGTTTTTCCCGGAAGAGCCGCAGGGTATGCTCGGTGCGCCTGGCTTCGCAGCGGAGTGTGTCCGTCATGTCGTATTTCTTGATTTCGGGCAGGGTGTCGCTGACTACGAGTACCGGGCGCACGAGGGAGTCCGCAAAGGCAATCAGATCGGCGTCCGGGTCGTACAGGTTGTTGTTGGTCTCGTCCTTGATGGCATACAGGCGGTACAGCGTGTCGGCGATATGGGGCAGGATGAAAAAGCCCCAGTCGTCCGTCTTGGCGGCGGCGCAGGGACGCCGGAGGAAGACGGCGGAATCCGACAGGTCTTTGTGCAGCAGGACGGTAGCGCCCTTGACGGGTTTCAGGGTGTTGCAATCCTGCACGACGCCGGTGACGGCCATCGAATCGATGTGTGTGCCGGTGGAAAAGACGTAGGTGTATCCGGGAAACATGTTCCCTTCGTTGTTGTCCGCCAGCGCGTCCGCCATGGCGAGGGTGTAGGTCGTGTTGCTGTCCAGCGGCGCCTCGAAGGTGACGACGAGGTTTTTGCCGCGCACCTTGCAGACGGGGGGCTTTTCCTGGGGTGGCGACAGGAAGATGTTCTTGCTTTCCTTGATGGTGAAATACTCGTCGAAAGTGAATACGATGCCGCTGCCCTTGACGGGGAAGTTGACGGTGCCCGGCAGGGGATTGATGTCCACGATGACGGGCGGGATGGTGTCCTTCGGCCCGCCGGACGGCGGCTGCGTCGTATTGGCGCAGGAGGGGCCCAGCAGCAGCGGCAGCAGGATGGCGGCCACGGCGGCGAGCGGGAAAAGGAGTTGGAGTCTGCGATGTGTCATAAATCGGTGCGGACGGCTTCCTGGCTGCCGTCAATCAGTTTGAGGTTGCCCACCATCTTGTCCAATATGGTCTTGT
>JAGAFI010000085.1 GCA_017612675.1 Bacteroidales bacterium | reverse complement strand
CTTGCGGATGAAGCTGTAGCGCATATCGGCGATGGCGGCGGCCCTGTCCAGTCCGCGTTCCTGCTCCATCGTGGCGACGATCCGTTCGATATTTTCCATGTCCGCAGGCTGCAGCTTGAGGGCGCTTTCCACCCAGGCGTCGCCTTCGACCAGCTTGGTGGCGGCGAAGCGGACGGGAAGCCCCGCCGCTGCCGCGTGGTCCTCGATGAGGTGCATCACGCTGTGCAGGCAGCGGTGTACGGCGCCCCCGTGGTCGTCCTTGTCGCAGAAATCCTGCCGCGCGGGCCCCTCCTGATAACGTGCCACGTGCAGGGCGTGCTCCATGAGTTCCTCGATGCCTTCCCCCTTTGCGGCGGACATGCCGACGACCGGAATGCCGATGATGCGTTCCATCTCGTTGATGCGGATGGAGCCTCCGTTGCCCCGCAGTTCGTCCATCATGTTGAGTGCCAGTACCATCGGAACATTCAGTTCCATCAGTTGCAGCGTCAGGTAGAGGTGTCTTTCAAGGTTGCCCGCATCCACGATATTGATCAGTCCCCGCGTCCCGGGCGCCAGGATGAATTCCCGGGAGACCAGTTCTTCCGCCGTATGGGGCGAGAGGGAATAGATGCCCGGAAGGTCCGTGATGGTGCTGCCCGGATGCCCTTTGACGACACCTTCCTTGCGGTCCACCGTCACGCCGGGGAAGTTCCCCACGTGCTGGTTGGAGCCCGTCAGGACATTGAACAGCGTGGTCTTCCCGCAGTTCTGCTGGCCGGCGAGGGCGAGGTTCAGTACGGTGCCTTTCGGCAGGGGATCCGCGTGGTCGCGGGAGTGGTATTTACCGCCTTCACCCAGACCCGGGTGGGCATTGTGGTCGTGAAGATAGGCGTTGATGCGGAAGTCTTCCGCGGCGGGCGCTTCCTTTTCTTCCTGACCGGAATGCTTCTTCACCGCAATCGCCGCCGCATCCGCCTTGCGCAGACTGAGCGCATAGCCGCTGACCTGCAGCTGGATCGGATCTCCGGAGGGCGCCCGGTCCACGACCTTTACCGTCGCGCCGGGAATCAGCCCCATCCCGAGCAGGTGCAGGCGCACCGCGCCTTCCCCGCCGACCTTCTCCACGGTTGCGGCCGCTCCTTTGTCCAATCTGTCCAGTGTCGGCATTCTTTCCTGTCTTCTGGGCAAAGTTACGAGTTTCTTGGGATTTAAGGAAGAAAATCGCTATGTTTGTGCTATGGACGTATCGGTCATCGTGGTGAATTATAATGCGGGGGAACTCGCCGCTGCCTGCATCGACAGCGTCTTTGCCCATACCTCGGGACTGGATTTCGAGATGATCCTCGTAGACAATGCGTCCACGGACGGTTCCCGGAGCCGCTTTGAGGCAGACGCGAGAATCCGCTATGTCTACAGCCCGGAAAATCTGGGCTTCGGACGGGCCAACAACCTGGGGCTGACGTATGCCTCCGGACGGAACATCCTGTTCCTGAATTCGGATACGCTGCTCAGGGACAATGCGATAAAAATACTGTCCGATTACCTGGATGCCCATCCCGGGGTCGGCGCCGTCGGCGGAAACCTCGTTGACGGCCAGGGCCTCCCGGGTCAGTCGTTCATGCGCTATTATCCTTCCCTGTGGGAGGAATTCAACCTGTTCTGGGACGGGCTGCCCGACCGTCTGCGCTATGGCCGGAACCGTTTTTACAACCACGGCGGGAAACCCCTGGCCGCGGCGGTCATCTCCGGAGCGGACCTCATGGTCCCGCGGAAGGTACTGGATGCCTGCGGTGCGTTCGATCCGGATTTTTTCCTTTATTATGAAGATACGGAACTCTGCTTCCGGATCCATCGCGCCGGCTTCCGGCTCATGGCCCTTCCCGATGCCCGCATCGTGCACCTGGGCGGAGGCAGTACCGGGGGAGACCGGGCAAAGATCGCTTCCTATGCCCGGAAAATGGCCGCCAGGCGGTGTTTTCTTTCCAAAACCTGCACGCCCTTCAAAGCCCGTCTGATCATGGGGATGCGGCGCCTGACGGTCGAAACCCGTTTGCTGGTGCATCGCTTCCATCCGGAGCGCCGGGCTAAGTGGAAAGCGTATCAATCCGCCCTCGGATGAAATTTTCCGTCATCATACCGATGTACAATGCCGGCAGGTATATCGAGACCTGCCTGGCGTCGGTCTTTGCCCGGGAAGGGGATTTCGAGGTGATTGTCGTGGATGACGGCTCCGATGACGGCTCCGCGGCGCTCGTCCGGGAAAAGTTTCCGCAGGTGCGGCTGTTCGAAAAAGCGCATGCCGGGCAAGGGGCCGCGCGGAATTTCGGTCTGCAGCAGGCTGCCGGCGACTATGTCTGGTTCGTGGATGCCGACGATACCATTGCGCCGGAGGCCTTTGAACGGCTGGCGGAAGCCGCCGGGGAGGGCCCCGACATCATCGCCCTCGCCGCCGCGAACCTGGGAGAAGACGGACCGGTTAGGCGGTTCAGTTGGAAGGGAATGCGGCCCTGCCCGGGCCGGGAAGTCATCCTGCAGGGGAAACTGCAGCGCGGTACTCCGTTCAGCGTTTATCGCAGGGAGTTCCTGCGCAGCCGCTCGCTGTGCTTCCCGGAGGGGATTTGCCACGAAGATGCCGTTTTCACCCCGATGGCCTGGTATCAGGCGGAGCGGGTGCAGTTCATCGACGAGCTCCTCTATTTCGTCTTTCTCAGCCCG